>JBDSAM010000582.1:0-9822 GCA_039922135.1 Blastocatellia bacterium | reverse complement strand
GGTCGCCGATTGTGAACTTGATTGGCGATCATGCGACGTGGCATCTGGACGCCGATCCGCCGCTGGCCAGCGACATCGAATCGCTGGCGCGCCCGGTTTCGGCCTGGGTTCGCAAGAGCCGATCAGGTGAGGCAATCGCCGGGGATTTAGCCGAAGCGATTGCGACGGCTTCTGTGAAACCTGGCAGGATCGCGACGTTGATTCTTCCGCACGATTGCCAGCTTGAGGCGGTGACGCTTGGCGCTGGCGAAACCGGGGAGATGAAGGCAATCGTTTCGCCGCCCCACGTCAGCGACGACGCAATCAAGCTGGCCGCTGAAGCTTTACGCTCTGGGCGCGATGCCCAGACAGTTGCGCTCTTTCTTGGCGCATATGCTTTGCGCGAACGCGGGTTAAAAGCCGTGGCGCGAATTGCCGCCGCAACCAGTTGCAAGTTGATGTGCGAATCGTTTCCGGCCAGATGGGAACGAGGCTTGGGCAGGCCGGTCATCGAACGGTTGCCGTACTTTCCCGAACAGGCCATCGCCGCGTTGTCGCCGTATCAATCCATTGTGCTGGCCGGGGCGCGGTCGCCGGTTTCGTTCTTCGGTTATCCTGGCGTGCCAAGTTATTTCATCTCGCCCGGGCAAAATACCGTCACGCTGGCTTCGCCGGAAGAGGACGTTGAAGCGGCACTGGAAGCCTTGGCTGAAGCGCTGGGCGCGCCGGTGTATGCTGAAACCAACTTTAATCTGCAACCTCCACAGCTTCGAACTGGCAAACTGACGCCGGAAACATTGTCGGCGGTCGTCGCTTCGCTGCTGCCCGAAAACGCCATCGTGATGGACGAAAGCAACACGAGCATGGGGCCGTTTCTGGCGATGTCGCAAAGCGCGCCGCGCCACACAGTTTTGACGCAGCCCGGTGGCGCGATTGGATTGGGATTGCCATGCGCAACAGGTGCGGCCATCGCCTGCCCGGATCGCACCATCATCAACTTGCAAGCCGACGGCAGCGCGATGTACACCGTGCAGGCTCTGTGGACGCAGGCGCGCGAACAACTCAACGTCAAAACGGTCATATGCAACAACCGCAGCTATCGCATTCTGGGCATCGAATTGGGGCGCGCCGGCGTGAAAGAGTTCGGCAAGCAGGCGCAGAATCTGATTAGGTTGAACAACCCGTCAATTGATTGGGTCAGCATCTCGAAAGGCTTGGGCGTGCCAGCCGTGCGCGTTGAGACGGCGGAAGATTTAGCGAGAGAACTGGAACGCGCGCTAGTCACACAGGGGCCACAATTGATCGAAGCAGTTTTATAACTCACCGCAACAGGAGCACCCGCAATGAACTTTGAATATTCAGACAAGGTCAAATATCTGCAAAAGAAACTCTCCGCCTTTATGGATGAGTACATCTATCCGAACGAAGCCACCTACTACGAACAGAACCACACGGGCGAACGCTGGAAGGTCATTCGGATCATCGAAGACCTGAAACCAAAAGCCAAGGCCGAGGGGTTGTGGAATTTGTTTCTGCCCGAAAGCGAGTTGGGCGCGGGGTTGACCAATCTGGAATATGCGCCGCTGTGCGAAATTATGGGGCGCGTGCCGTGGTCAACTGAGGTCTTCAACTGCTCAGCGCCGGACACGGGCAACATGGAAGTGCTCTCCCGCTATGGCACCAAAGAGCAACAGGCGCAGTGGCTGCGACCGTTGCTGGAAGGCGAGATTCGTTCGTGTTTTGCGATGACTGAGCCGGAAGTGGCTTCATCGGACGCAACCAACATCCGGTCTTCGATTGTGCGCCAGGGCGATGAATACGTCATTAATGGGCGCAAGTGGTGGACATCAGGCGCGGGCGATCCGCGATGCAAGATCGCCATCTTTATGGGCAAGACCGATCCATCGGCGCAAACACACAAACAACAGTCCATGATCCTGGTGCCGATGGACGCGCCGGGCGTGAGGGTGTTGCGCATGCTCAACGTCTTCGGCTACGACGATGCGCCGCACGGCCACGCCGAAGTGCTGTTTGAGAACGTGCGTGTGCCAGCGTCGAATATGCTGCTGGGCGAAGGGCGCGGGTTTGAGATTGCGCAAGGTCGTCTGGGGCCGGGCCGCATTCACCACTGTATGCGTTCGATCGGGCTGGCCGAACGCGCGTTGGAAGCCATGTGCCAGCGTGTCAAACATCGCGTAGCTTTCGGCAAAACCATCGCCGAACAGGGGACCATCCGCGCCGACATCGCCAATTCACGAATGGAGATTGAGCAGGCGAGGCTACTGACATTGAAGGCTGCTTATATGATGGACACGGTGGGCAACAAAGCCGCGCGCGCTGAGATCGCGATGATTAAAGTCGTTGCGCCAAACATGGCGTTGCGTGTGATTGACCGCGCTTTGCAGGCACACGGCGGCGGCGGCGTCAGCCAGGATTTCCCGCTGGCCAACAGTTGGGCGCACCAGCGTACGCTGCGTTTGGCCGACGGGCCGGATGAGGTTCATCGCGAATCCATCGCCAAACTGGAACTCAGGAAGTCTGAATAGCCTCAAAAATTATTTTTCAGTTGTTATTGAGAGAAGTTACGCACTTCGTGGATAGAGACCAGCGCGATGGTGGTTGGGATGCCGTTATCCACTCCGACCTTTAGCAGGGCTTGGTAGTATTTGAGCGGTTGGCTGCCGCCCGCTTGCATCAGCCGCTGGTTAAACTCCGTCAGGTATTGTTTGCTGGTGATGTACTCCGCCGCGGCCGCCGTCCCCTCGCTGTGCAAACCAGCCAGCACCATGACCAAGTTCCGGCCAGACCGTCCGGAGATGTTCGGCCCGACGGTAATCAGGGCATAGTCTTCAGTTAACTGGCCTGACTGTTTATCGAAAGTCGGAGTATATTCGCGCCGTTCGCCGGGTAGCGGGGTCAGATTTTCGACCGTCACCTGATCTGTGTAAATGAAGTCTTGTTTGAATGGCAACTTGCTCGACCAATTGTTTACCCACACGCTGCCCAGAGCGACTATGTTATGGCTTTTCAAGTCTTCGGCACTGACCGTGCGACTCTGTTTGAGTGTCAGATTCTTATCGCTGCTGCGGAAAAGGTCAGTGATGTGGTGAATTCCGATAGCCTCGCCAATGCCTGTATACGTGTCCATTGTTAGTGTCAGGCGCGGATTGTTGATGATGCGGATGATGGATTTGTTTTGAAGTTCTGCAAAGATGCCCTGTACCTGTTCGGCTGAAACCGGAAGAGACTTCTTCGTTACCTGACCGGGGTCGGCGGGATTAATGAAACGGAAGACTGGCGGATTACTCAAGACTAACAGGGTCGGATCATGGCTTTTCAAAAATGGCTGCCAGACTGGCTTATAAAACTCCATTTCCTCATTTTGCTGTTCGGCCTTCTCCGACATCTGTCGCCGCATGCTAATATTTGAATAGACCAGCGCGGCAATTATCAGCAATAACAATCCGATGGACGCCTGTGGCCAATATCGCCAAACAGTATTTGTCAGCGGCCTAGATGATGTCGAAATGTCGGCTAATGGCACCGCCGCGATAGGGATCATTGCTTCGGCCACCGTTGTCTTGGCTGGTACTGGCTGGCTATATCTGATGAAGCTGGGTTCGTAGCTGCCAATGGGAATCTCGATTCTAACTTCATCGTTGGCACCGTCTTTTTGATAATAGCGTTCCAGCTTTTCGCGGACGCCGTGGGCGCCAACGCGGACAATCGGATCGGTGGCCGGGTTGTAATTGTTGTGCCGATCAAAAACTTCCCGTCCAATCAGGTATTCGTTCAACTCTCTGCCCCGCCCGTCCAACTGAAACTCGCATATCAACCGCAGAAATCTTTGCTTCATTGGGGCGTGGGCGAAGTGCTTGCTGGATAAAACTTGCTCCAGTGCTAGCCGCATCTCTTCCTGACTAATGGTTAATGTCGAAAGCTGGTGATGCTCAAATTGTTTTGCAGGTGTTCCCATAAGTTGTTGACGGGTATGGGTTATTAACCAAAGTTGTAACGGTTAATAGCCGTAAGCGGGTTGACTGCTATATCAGTAGTCACGTAAAGAGGGGAGTATCAAAATCAACGGTAGTCATTATACCGAAACCAACTGCATTACCAAGCTTTGCTGAGAATTATCAGAAGTCTCTTTGCCGCCGCCCGGTCCTGGGTATCGGCCATGCTCATTTTTACCTCAATTTCAGTTAGTACGGTTTGAGGCATTCGTCTCTGGTAGCACTTGTCGTCTGAGTGTAACCAGGCAAATTCTTCGGAGGCTACCCAAAATGCGAACTAAACTCAGGACAATTCCAATTTTCGCCAGATTGTTGGGAGAGCGATTTGGCAAACTCGTCTCAGTTCCCATTGGGCTGGGATTGTTTGTCTGTCTTCTTCTTTCGATCTCGATTTCCGCTTCGGCACAGGTTTCAACCAGCGCGACATTGCGTGGGACAGTCAAAGATCCAAATGGCGCGGTCGTGGCAAAAGCGATCGTAACGCTCATCAGCGACCGTACTCAAAGTACGCGCAAATCCACAACCAACAGTGATGGCAACTATGCCTTTGTCGCTGTTGATCCAGGTAATTACTCCGTCAAGGTCGAGGCTGGCGGTTTCAAAACTTTGTCACAGACTGGCGTTACTCTCAGTCCAAGCGACAACAAAGGACTCGACCTGACGCTGGAAGTCGGCGCAACCAGCGAAACTGTGACGATCACGGGCTTGAGTGAAGAGATCAAGACCGAGACCGGCGAAAAGTCGAACACGATCAGCGCCAAACAGATCGAGAATCTCTCGATCATCGGCCGCAATAGTCTTGAACTGCTGCGGATTCTGCCTGGAGTGGTTGCGCCTGATCAGTCGTCGTACCAGATTTCGAGTTTTGGAGATGCTTCTGGTTACAATGTCAATGGTCAGCGCGGAAACAATAACAATGTCAGTGTTGATGGTTCACGCGTGATTGATATTGGCTGTAACTGCGGAAGCATCGTCAGCATGAACAATGACATGGTGCAGGAAGTGACTGTACAGACCAGTAATTACGCCGCTGAACACGGCAACAGTTCTGTTCAGATCAGCGCTGTCACCAAAGGTGGTGGACGTGATTTTCACGGGTCTGTCTATAACTACACCCGTCATGACGCGCTGGCGTCGAATGACCGCTTTCGTAACTACCTTAAAGCGCAAGACTCGACCGCATTGGCGGCCGCAAAACCGCCAGGGCGCTTCTATTACACAGGCGGGAATATTGGCGGGCCGGTGACGCTCCCGAAGAAAGTTTTCGGCCCGTTAGGCGGGTTCAATGAAAGCCGCGACAAATTATTCTTCTTCGTCGGATTTGAAGAGCAACGGCAGAGTTTTGGTGCGGACCCGAAACAAGCGGTAGTGCCCACGCTAAGACAGCGGGCGGGTGATTTTAGCGATCTGCTTACTTTCCCAGGGTCTCATTACAATCAGGATGTCAACACTGATGCCGCTACTGGTAAGCAATACGCTCTGAAAATACCTGCCGGCTTTGCCAATGCAGGTCAGCCATTGCTGACCAACAATTTGGCTCCATATATCAACCCTTACGGCAAGGCATTGATTAATTTATATCCTCTGCCGAATTTCAATGACCCGGCAGGCCGGTATAACTACATCGCTAACCCAGTTCAGTTTCTGAATCGCAAAGATTTGAAGATGCGGTTTGATTATAAAGTTAGCGATAAAACCAGCATTTACGTCCGCGTTACCCGTGAAAAAGAACTACAGGATGGAGCTTATGGCCTGTGGTGGGGAGCGTCAACATACGAGCTTCCAACTCATAACCAAAGCATCAATCTTGGACGTTCAGTAGCAGTTGGGATCACCAAGGTGATCAATCCAACAATGACCAATGAATTCGTGTTTAGTGGCAGCAAGCTCAAACTCGATAACAATTATGCCGATCCGAGCAAGATCAAACTATCCAGCCTCGGGCTGCAAAATCTTAAACTCCCATTCGATAAACGATTTGGTCGCCAAAGCGAGGATGCTCCTCTGAACCTGATCAGTTGGGCACAGGGAAACCTTTGGGCCTTGGGAACGGCCCCAATTTTTGCATATAACGACAGTTTCTCTGCTAGTGATAATGTGGCTAAGGTTATTAGTAGCCATACCCTTAAGTTTGGGGCGGTAATTGAGCAAGGAAATAAAAAACAGAATTTCCAGGATGAATCATCGGGGCGATTTGAATTGTCAAGATGGAATAGTAATGGGACTGGCAATGAGTGGGGCGACCTGCTTGCTGGACAGCTTGCCACTGTTTGGCACGATAAAAAAATCCAACCTGGTAACTTCCGTTTTTATAACTACGAATTCTACGCACAGGATTCGTGGAAAATGCGGTCGAACCTGACGTTAGAATACGGGTTACGTGTATCTCACATGACCTTGAACAAAGAACGCAAGGGTTTTGATGTGTTATTCAGCCCGAGCGCGTACAAGAAAGGTGCTGGCTATTACATCAACGGTGATCCATTCAGCCCGAATGGTATTTTGTCGGCTGCGCGCGGGCAGATACCAAAAGGCGCAGTTACTCCTCCGGCGATTGAGTTGGCGCCGCGGTTGAACTTCGCTTGGGACGTCAAAGGAACTTCTGATTTAGTTATTCGTGGCGGCACCGGTATTTTCTACAATCGTGTTCAGGGCAATGCCCAATACGATGCGACTTTACGCTCGGCAGTAAATGGCAATGTTACTACCAGTTTTGGGTCGGGGACAACGATTCGAGGTTCAGGCAATCCGGCGATTGACGGCAAGACCTTCAATGATATTGGCGGTCTGACTTTTGACAACCTGTCGTTGCTTGACCCACTGCTACTGCAAAGTGGAGGTGGAGGCATCGTTGTACCGAATCCTGACTCCACAAAATTCCCGACGACGTACAATATGAGTTTGAGCATCGCCAAGCGGCTGCCGTTTCAATCCGTTCTTGAAGTCAGTTATGTTTCAACGCTGTCCAGGCATTTGGGTAACCGCCGTAACATCAATTTTGTTCCCAAGGGAATCTTGTTGACCGGTGCTATCCCTGGTGATCCCGGTAGTACCATTACAACGCTGGCCAATCCTAATTGCGACCCTACTAAAGCTGGAGACTGCAAAATAGTCACGCAGACAGGAGTAAAAGCTGATTTAATCAATCCGCTTGTGCGTGCGTCGCTGGATGGCAGCGCAATCAACAAATTCCGTCCCTTCCCAGATTTAGGCGACCTCCGTTATCAAGAGTACACAGGCACGTCGAATTACCACTCCCTCCAGGCGACTCTAAGTCGCCAGTTGGGCAAAAACTTCCAGTTCTATGGAACCTACACCTTCTCCAAGGTGCTGGGAACCTTGGCTGGTGATGCCCAGGATGTTGATCCTTTGGATGCCCGTGGACGGACCTTCGGCGTTCTGGATTACGATCGGACTCATGTGTTCAACCTTTCTTATAACTACAATATGCCTGATCTGGCGCGAGGTAGTTTCAAGAATCCGTTGACCAACACTGTACTCAATGGATGGCAGATGTCCGGTATTACGACGTGGACCAGCGGCACTCCGGTTCGCCTACGGTTCAGCGGCGACATCGTGAGTGATCAGACAGCAATCGCGACTTTTGGTTCAAATGCTTTTGCTGCCGGTAACAACCAATCTTCCGGCGCCATCACTCCAATCTTCCTGAAAGACCCACGACTTGATGGCTCTAAAGCTGGTGAGAGAACTCTTGACCTCAGCGCCATTGGGTTTCCTTCCTTTGGCACTTCGGGGCCGACTGTTTCGCCGTTGTATTTCCGCACGCCAAATCGGCAGAACTGGGATCTGAGTCTGTTTAAGAACTTCAAGGTTAAAGAGACCAAGACTCTTCAATTCCGCGCGGGATTCTTCAATCTTTTCAATCAGGCATTTCCGAAACGGATTGATAACGGCGGTGGGGACAGTGACATCTTCCTCGCACTTCAAACGGAGTGTGTGGCCAAGACGCCGGTCAATCTGCAAATCACGAATGCTGATGGGACAAAAACAGCATTCACGCAGACCATTGCAAATGGCGCTGGTGGAACAGCACAGGGAGTTTGTGACCCGACCAAAGGATACAAATTCTCATCGGATACCCAAAACCGCTTCGGTAAAATCGTTACCAAACGCGGTCAGCGGGTAATCGAACTTGCGTTGAAATTCACCTTCTAACCTTCGTAAAAAAGCGATTACTCAAGGCTGGTGCGAAAGAGTGGATTCATCCGGCTCTTTCGCACCAGTTTTTGTTTACAGAGCCTTCCATCGGGCTTCACCTGATTAAGAGAGAGACGAGATGAACCACCTTTTCACTGCAATTATGATTTTCACGCTGGCGTAGCCGTCCCGGCTGCCGGTAATTCAGGAACCGGCACAACGGCTGATCTATGCTGATTTTGAACAACTCGACAAGGATAAGCGCCCGGCCAGCGCGCGCGGCGGCCAAATAATCTTCGACGTGGCGGCTCAGAACAGCGATAACAAGCCGAAGCTCGCTCCTCGCCTGTTCAGCGCGCAAGGCGCGTTAACGCAGCGGCTGGGCTTTGAATTCGATCTTGCCAAACCCAATGATTGGGGAGAGGCTTCGATGAAGATCATCGGTTTGAAAGATAAGGGACGGCTTGATGATTGGGCGAAAACCCTGATCGTGAAGTCGGAAGATTTGAGCCAGTATAGTAAACTGACGCTCGACATCGGTGCGGCTGGCGTTTCTCAAGTCAGAATTCGGTTAATCAGCGAAGGCAACGGCCTGGATGTCGGCGGCGCTTTCCCGGAAAGTTTTCTTCCGGTCAATAACGAACTGAAGAGCTATCAACTTCCATTTAGCGGGTTCAAACAACCAACGGGCGATTGGGTCAAAAAGAAAGTGACGACCGAACAGGTCGTCAAAAAACTGACCGCCGTCCAAATCAGCATTGTCCAATTGCCTGCCAAAGGCATGGTCATCGTTGATAACATCGCCTTCGAAAAATAGACGAGGCACAGTGCCGGACAGTAATTTATGGTTGCCAGATTTGCTTTTACCTTTTTATTTGCGCTCGCCAGCCTGACAGGTTGGCAGGACCGCGAAACGGTTCGTCAATCCGAAGCGCACTTCGCACGGGGCATTGAATTGCAACAGAAAGGCGACCTTGATGGGGCGCGCCAGGCTTATGAAGCCGCGTTGAAACTGATTCCGCGCCGCATTGATGCGCTCTCGAACTTGGGTGTGATTTACGCAAAGCTCGGCCAGTATGATCAATCCATCAAAAATTACCGGATGGCATTGGCGATTGACTCCACTGAACATTCCATCCGGCTCAACCTGGGCATAGCGTATTTTCAAACTGAACAGATCGAAGCGGCGCTCAAAGAATTTACCCAGGTTGTCGTTGCGCAATCCGGCAATATGCAGGCGCGGCAACTGCTCGGGATTTGTCTCTTTCAGTTGGACAAAACCGCTCAGGCGATCAAAGAACTCGAAACGGTATACGCTGCGCAACCAGATAACATCGCTGCGGCGTACGTGCTGGGCACTGCTTATTTGCAAAATAATCAAATCCCGCAGGGCCGCGCGCTGATTGATAAAGTCTTCAATTATCTGCCCTCGGCAGAAGCACATTTGATTCTGGGCGTGTTCAACGCAGCCACGCGAAATCACGAAGGCGCCGTCGAAGAGTTAAGGATGGCGATCAAGCTCAATCCGAAATTGCCGGCCGTTCATGCTCAGTTGGGAAGAGCTTATCTGGTCACAGGCAATCGCGATCTGGCGATTCAGGAATTTCAGGCCGAGCTTCTGAATTACCCCGGTGATTTTACGGCGAACGTCCGTCTTGGCTGGCTGTTGCGC
>JBDSAM010000581.1:0-7833 GCA_039922135.1 Blastocatellia bacterium | reverse complement strand
TCGTCGCCTGTCAGTACCGCGACTGGTAAGGAGCGGGTGAATGATGACAAGCCCAAAGTCGCTTTCTTCCACACTTGCATCGTCAATTACAACGAACCAAAAATCGGCAAGGCTGCCGTCGCCGTGTTGCAAAAGAACGGCTGTGACGTGGCCGACCCTGCGGGGCAGAGTTGCTGCGGAATGCCGTATCTGGATAGTGGAAGGTTGGAAATGGCGCTAGAACATTTTCGCAATAACCTGAAAACGCTGCTGCCGTACGTGCGGCAAGGTTATGACATCGTCGTGCCGGAGCCTACCTGCGGGATGATGTTGAAGAAGGAATACATTGATCATTTGAAAGATGAAGAGCTGGCGCAGGCCAGGGAGTTGGCGAAACGCGTGTTCGATTTGTCAGAGTATCTGATCAAGCTGAAGAACGAAGGGCGTCTGAACAAGGATTTCACTGTGCAGGTTGGCAAGGTCGCCTATCATCAGCCTTGCCATTTGAAGTATCAGGCAATGGGGAACAAATCGCTGGAACTGCTGCGGCTGGCTGGCGCGGAAGTTGTTTTCATTGATAAAGGCTGTTCCGGCCACGATGGCATGTGGGCGGCCAAGAAAGAATATTTCGATCTGGCACAGAAGGTCGCGAGCAGGTTGCATCGCGGCGTCAACGAATCGAACGCAGATATTGTTGCGACGGATTGTTCGCTGGCCGGCTTGCAGATTCAGCAGGGGACGGGGCGCGAGACGATTCATCCGATTGAAGTGCTGGCGAAGGCTTACGGCATCGAAATGGAGGATTGAATCGGTACCGCCACCGGTAGGGAGCGGGTGAGTGAGTCCACCCGCTCCCTACCGGTGGCGGTACCGATTCGAAAGAGAAGTTATGGAGAAAGTCGAACTAGCTGACATTCTGAATATTGCCGAATACGAGAAAGTCCGGCAGGATTATCGCCGCCGCATTATTGAATTGAAAAAGCAGCGGCGCATAGCGGTGGGGCCGAACGTGACATTCGTCTTTGAAAATCACGACACGGTGCTTTCGCAGGTTCAGGAGATGATGCGCGCTGAACGGCTGGTGCATGACGATGCGATTCAGCACGAGATTGACACCTACAATTCGCTGTTGCCCGAACGGAATGAACTGGCCGCGACAATGTTCATCGAACTGCCCGATCAAAGCAGCATCCGCGAAGAGATCAACAAATTTCACGGCGTGAATACAGGCGAAGCGATTTATCTGCAAATTGGCGAAGAACGCTTGCCGGGAGATTTCGCTTCGGGACAGAGTAACGATCATCGCATCAGCGCTGTGCAATACGTGCGCTTTCGCTTCAACGATGAGCAGCGTCAGGCCTTTGTTGGCGGAGCCAAAGAAGTGCGTCTGGTCATTCATCATCCGAACTATCAACACAGCACCAGCATCGAAACTGAGATTCGCCGGGAGTTGTCGCGCGATCTTGCTGTAGAGTAACTCTCCTTCTACTGCCGCAAATCTTCAACTTGCTTCCCTAATCGCTCTACTGATCAACGATCTTACAAAACACTTTTGGCCAAAACACTTTTGGCAAACGCTTTTAGCCAAAGGATCAAGGTCATTGCTACAATGCACGCCGTATGAACCAAGCAGTCTCACAGTCAGAGTCACCAAGTAATATACAGACGGAATATGACGCGATCCGCAGTGGCGTTGCAGTGCTGGAAATCTCCGCTGGCAAACTGCGGCTGAGCGGTAAGAACTCCGTGCAGTTTCTAAACGGCTTAGTTAGTAACGACGTCAAAACGCTTGCAGTCAACGAGGGAGTGCTGGCTGCGTTCCCGACCTTGCAGGGAAAACTGGCGGCGCTCTGCCGAATCTACAATACGGGCGAGCATCTGCTGTTGGAACTGAATGCCATCAATCGAGAGAAGATTTTCAAGAACCTAAGCCGCTTCGTTCCGGCGGGCGAATTTTTCATTACCGATAAGAGCGACCACTTGGTATTGCTTTCATTACAGGGGCCGCGCACGGCAGCACTGATTGAAGCTCTAACCGGCGTGGCAGTGGATGCCACGGCATATAAGATTGGCGAGCGACAGATTGCTGAAATGAAGGTCTTGATTGCGACGCACAGCCGTTGCGGCGAATCCGGCTTTGATATTTTTGTTGAAGCAGATGCGGCGGCCAAAGTGACGCAGGCGATTCTGGATCGCGGCGCGGACTTTGGCGCGCGCGAAGCTGGCGAAGCGGCGTTCGAGATTGCCCGGATTGAAGCGGGCGTGCCGCGCGAAGGCGTGGATGCGGGCGAAGAGTACATAATCCTGGAATCGGAACTCGAATCCGCAGTCAGCTACACCAAAGGCTGTTATCTGGGGCAGGAAGTCATCGCGCGCATTCACTGGCGCGGGCAACCAGCCAAACGGCTGCGTGGTTTATTGATTAATGGGAATGAGGCGCCTGCGCCAGGCACAGAGCTGTTTGCCGTTGATGGCAATATGGCCGGGCGGCGCGTTGGCGAAATCACCAGCGCCGCAATGAGCGTCGCCTTGAAGCAACCCATCGCGCTCGGCTATGTGCATCGTTATTATTTGAACGCCGGAACCGAGTTCAGTCTGAAACAGGGTGACAAGGAAATTGGCCGCGCCACGCTGGTCGAATTGCCATTCATCAAAAAGTAATGGAAGAACAACTAAAACCTGACTTGGCAAAACCGGAATTGGACTGGAATGTGGAATCCGCTGAGATGGCTTACGGCGTGATCGGCACTTACGTTGAGCACACGCAGATTTCAGGCATCATCATTGCCTTGCTGGCCAGCGCGCTTGGCGAAGAGCGCGTTGCGCCTATCGTGCAAGGCCAATACTGGCAGGCGTACATGGCCAGCAAGCGCAACCTGATTGTCGCTAAGGAAGATATCGAACGGCTGACGGCGTTAATCGAAAAAGTGCGCGGATACGCCGCGCCAGCAGCAGAATAAATCATACGGAGTCATTCACTATGCCAACATACGGAACCATCACGGTTGAAGAGTTGAAAGCCAGGCAGGATGCGGGCGAAAAGTTCCGCCTGATTGATGTGCGCGAACCGCATGAACATCAACACGCCAGCATTGCGGGTTCGGAATTGAAGCCGCTCGGACAAATTCCGCAATGGATGAACGAACTGTCTGACAAGGACGAAGAGATTGTTCTGCATTGCCACCACGGAATGCGTTCGGATCGCGCCTGCCAGTTTCTGGCCGCGCAGGGCTTCAGCAACTTGAAGAATCTGCTTGGCGGCATTGACGACTGGTCGCTGAGAGTTGATCCCGGCGTGCCTCGCTATTAAACGATGCGTGATCTGCCTGAAGCCTATCTGCGCGGTGCGGCATTGTTTAATGCCGGAAAGTTTTTCGAATGTCACGATGCGTGGGAAGAGATTTGGCTGAAGGCCGAGGGTGAGGAGCGCGAGTTTTTGCATGCGATGATCCAGGCGGCGGCGGCGCTGCATCATTTTCAGCAAGGCAATCTGAAAGGCGCAAAGAGTGTTGGCGGGCGGGCGATTGAAAAACTAAATGTACTTCCATCGGTTATGATGCAGCTTGACACATGTGCATTTAGGGCGGCGTTGGGACAGTACCTATCAGTGGCGAACGCGCCGCTACCTGACGTAAAGCTTTTCTAGCTCTGGAAACATCAAAACGGAGAACGATGACACAGAAGGTGGGCCTTACTTTATTGTCTATATGGGTGGGCGCGGCGGCGTTTTTCAGCTTCGTCCTTGCACCAGCAGCGTTTTCGGTTTTGCCGAATCAGCATTTAGCGGGGCAGGTCGTGTCACGCACGCTCGGCGTTGTAGAGATTGCCGGGATACTGGTGACCGCCATTCTGCTGGTGCTTTCCTTCCTGTCGCGCGGACGCAGGGGCAAGGCGTTTCCATTCGATCTGGGTGCCTTGGCTGTGATTCTGCTGACAATGATCGGTTCTAGAATTGTTTCAGGCCGAATGCATGTGCTGCGCCTTCAGGCGGGGGAGAGGCTCTATTCGCTTCCCGCCAGCGATCCCCTGCGATCCGCTTTCGATCAACTGCATCAGTTTTCCGTTGGGTTGATGAGCATGGCAATGATTGTGGCGCTGGTGTTGATCATACGAATGCTTCTGGGAAAGTCCGGTCTGCCTGCCAATACTTGATCCTGCCCATATGCTTGATCCGGAAAGACTCAGCTTTGAATTCACCGCCAGCAGCGACAAACCGCGTCTGGATGAGTTCGTCGCTCGCGAACTACCCAAAATCAGTTTAACGCGCATTCGCCGGTTAATCGCTGAGAACGACGTACTGGTCAATGGCCAGGAGTCGTTGAAAGGCGTCCGTCTGGCGGCAGGCGACAAAGTCAGCGTCAAAGTCTTCGCCGCCGAAAAATCATCATCCACGCCTGAGCCGATCCCGCTGGATATTTTGTTTGAGGATGAATCGCTGATTGTCGTCAACAAGCCAGTCGGTTTGCTGGTACATCCGTCGGCCAGTGAAAAATCGGGCACGTTGCTGAACGGGCTGGCTTATCACTTTTGGCAAACGGCGGGTGAGGCTATTCGCCCGGGCTTGATACACCGGCTGGATCGAAATACGTCGGGCGTGATTGTGCTGGCTAAAACCCCGCGCGCGCACCGCACCTTGTCAAAGCACTTTCGCGAACGGTGGGTGAAAAAGTTTTATCTGGCGTTGGTGGGCGGGCGCGTGGAACCCGGCAACGGCGAGATTGATGCGCCCATTGGTTGCACGGATGACCGCAACGTCTGGCCGCGCTGGCGCGTGATAGACGAGAAAGATGGCGGCAAATCTGCCAAGACAAAATTCAGAGTGGTTCGCCGCTTCGCCGCGCATACGCTGCTGGAACTGGAGCCATTGACCGGACGCACGCATCAGATTCGCATTCACTGCCATCTGATCGGCCATCCGGTGGTTGGCGATCCTTTCTATAAATCCTCGGTTGATCCATTAGCCGAGGCGCGTGGCATCAAACATCATCTGCTGCATGCGTCACGCCTGATTTTTCGTCATCCGGACGGCGGCAAAGAGATGAATATCGAAGCCGCGATGCCGCCCTTGCTGCGAGAGTTGCTGCGAGAGTTGGCCTTGACGCTCTAAAGGAGTTGTTTTGGTACGCCCGCACCCTTGCGGGCAGGCACCTGATGAGCGATGTCCGCAAGGATGCGGGCGCACAATTATTCAAGGAGAATTATGAAAGCAATCGTTGTTGAAAACACTGGCGGGCCGGAAGTCCTGACTTACCGCGATGCCGAAAAGCCCACGGCCAAAGCCGGAGAGGCGCTGGTTAAAGTGGAAGCCATTGGCATTAACTACATTGACGTATATCACCGCACCGGTTTGTACCCGCTGCCGCGTCCATTCATCCCCGGCATGGAAGCCGCTGGCACGGTAGAAGCCGTGGGCGAAGGCGTGACGGAAGTCGTCGTTGGAGAGCGTGTCGCTTACGCAATGCAGCCCGGCGCGTATGCCGAATATGCCACCGTGCCTGCGTGGAAATTGGTCAGCGTCCCCACTGGCATAACCGCCGGACAAGCTGCCGCCACAATGCTGCAAGGGATGACGGCGCATTATCTGGTGACTTCGGTTTATTCATTGAAAGCGGGCGATACCGCGCTGATTCACGCTGCGGCAGGCGGTGTCGGCTTGCTGTTGATTCAATTGGCCAAGCGCATGGGCGCGCGAGCCATCGGCACGGTCTCCACCGAAGCTAAGGCGCAACTTGCGCGCGAAGCCGGAGCTGACGAAATCATTCGTTACACCGAGCAGGATTTTGAAGCCGAGACGCGCCGCCTGACCGATGGCAAAGGCGTGCAGGTTGTTTATGATTCGGTTGGCAAAGACACGTTTCTGAAAAGTCTGAATTCATTGGCGCCGCGCGGAATGCTGGCGCTGTTTGGCCAATCGTCCGGCCCCGTTGCTTCGTTTGATCCGGCATTGTTGGCGCAAAAAGGATCGCTATTTCTGACGCGCCCAAGCCTGGCGCAATATGCCGCGACGCGCGAAGAGTTGCTGTGGCGCGCGGGCGAATTGTTCAACCGGATCAACGCAGGCGAATTGAAGCTGCGAATTGAAACGACCTTCCCGCTGGCCAATGCCGCCGAAGCGCATCGCCAACTGGAAGGCCGAAAGACGACAGGGAAAGTTTTGCTATTGCCCTGAGCCTTGATCAATAGCTCACTTGCGGGAAGATCAGATCGCTCACGCTCTACATGTCGTATCAATGTCGCGTGGTCTGATTTAGTGCATCCGGCCTCCATTACTCCACAAGGTCCGAGGTCTTTACTGGCGCTTCAACTCCTCTAAAGTCCGATAGCGCGAATCGCCCACCGTGAGCGTGCGCAAGGCTTGGCCAATATTGCGGCGCTGATTGGCTGGCGGACTCCATCGCTGGGCATCGCCGGTCGTCTCATCAATCTTCAAGCCCCACAGCGGCGTCAGGTTTTCGACTTCAAACGTGATTCGTTCATCGCCATAGGCATTGGCTTCTCCCCCAACCGGCGCGATCAATCCATCGGCGAACCAGGTAAGAATGGCAAACCGCCGCCGTGTTTCGGCGTTGGCTTTTGCTGTTTCTGGCAGGTCATCGAATGTCGTCAGATCGGCTAGGCCACCCGGCAACACGCGCGGCGCGCCAAACCAGTTCAGCCGCATACCATCCACATACAGCTTCTCACCTTCCGGGCCGTTGGCGGTATACACCGAACGCCACATTACCAGCCATCCGGGCGCGGGCATGACGCGACCGTGATCAATCTGGTGGCCTCGCATCGTTGCCAACTGCTGTTGCGTTTGAATGCCGCGATGGTGCTGCCAGCCACCAAAGCAAATGTAGAGCGAAGTTAGCAGCAGCGCGGCGCGCACGGCTCGTGGCCGCCCGATTCGCATCGTCAGGTAAATGCCGGCGGCCAACGGCACGGTGTAGAGCGGATCCACAATACCAATCCAATCCAATGCTACGCGATAATTCGAAAACGGCCAGAACAACTGCGTGCCGTAATTGGTGAACATATCCAACGGCGCGTGTGTCGCATACCCGATGATAGCCGCCAGAATTACCCAAGGCCTGTGATCCTTGAAGCGCTTCAAAAACAGAAACGGCAGGGCCGCGATCAGCCCACCAATCGGAATGAAGGCCAGACTATGGGTGAAGTGGCGATGAAACAGCCAACCGACAGTCGGGTCGCTGAATGAATGGATGAATACATCCAGATCAGGCAGCGTTCCACCAACCGCGCCAATCAACGCCGCACCGCGCGGTAATCGCTTTTTCAAGATGGCTTGTGATGCCGCCGCACCCAGCACGGCTTGCGTAATTGAATCCATCAATCTTCTCCTGCCGGACAAAAGATAACTACGACGGCTGAATTATCAGCTTCATCAAATGGAGCCGCATTGTCTATTGCCCGTTACCGATTGTCTATTTTGTACGCTGATGAATTGATGGGTTCTATTTTTTAGTGGCAACGCGGCTGCCGCTGGCAATTCTTTTTTTTGTTTCAATCTGATTGCGCTCAACGAAGCCCTCAGCGGCTTGGCCAAGCTCGATGGCCCACAGCCGCGTTTTAGAGGTTTATATCAAGTCGGTTGTTCCAGGTAAATAAAAGGCGGCTGAGTCTGATGGCCAGGCGGCCTTCTTGTTTTCTCGCTTCCCTTATTGCTCAGTCTGCCAACTGGTGGTTAGCTGGTCGCGATGAACCACTATGATGTCATTATTATTGGCGGTGGCCCGGCGGGTATCAGCTCCCTGCTCTGGTGCAATTCATTGGGCCTGCGCGCGATCTTGCTGGAACAGGCTGAAGCGCTTGGGGGGCAGTTGCTGCAAATGTTCCATCGCGTGATTGATT
>JBDSAM010000580.1:0-4953 GCA_039922135.1 Blastocatellia bacterium | reverse complement strand
CAGGACATTTTTTATGACGATCCATCGGTCTTCTATTACAGCTTGCACCAGTACCCGTGGTATCCCGGCACGGGCAGCGCTGACGAACGCGGCGTGCGCGAAGGCGAAGGCTTCACGCTGAATATTCCAGTGCAGGCAATGACTTCGGCGGAAGATTACATGCTCCTGTTTGAGCAGGCGCTGGAAACCACGATGAAAAAGTTCACGCCTGATCTGGTAGTCATCTCCGCTGGCTTCGACGCGCATGCCACTGATCCGCTTGGACAGTTGTTGCTGGTGGATGAAAGCTACAGCCGGATGACGAAGCGGCTACGGGAGGCTGCGGGATCAAACGGCAATGGGCGCGTCATCTCCTGCCTGGAAGGCGGCTACAACCTGAACACGCTGGGCGAGACGGTTCGGGCGCATGTTGCCGCGCTGCAATAGCTTCAAATAAATCTTCGCATTTGGGCATTTGCCTTTGTTTTGCTGTCCAGAAGAGGAGTAGAATCCACCGCGACATAACCCCCAGTTACAACAACTAGGTCGTCAAGGAGACTTTATGAAGAGATTTTCTCAGATTCCCATCGTAGCGTTGGCGCTGATGATGATGGCCACCATCGCCAGTGCGCAACATTTGATTTCCAGCAAAGCTGGATTCGTCAATCGCGCTGAAGGCAAGGTCTTCATCCTTCGCCAGGACAGCGAAAATGGCGAACGTGGCCGCGCTTCACTTGGCACGCAGATGCGTGATGGCGACCGCATCATGACCGAAGCCGACAGCCGCACCGAATTGCTGCTTAGCCCTGGTTCTTACTTGCGGTTGAACGAGAACAGCGAGGTGCGCGCCGTCAGCACGTCGTTTATGCAGATGCGCTTCGAGTTGGTCAAAGGCTCAATCATCACTGAAATTTCCACCAGCACCGAGCAAGTTTCCACTATTAACAAGAACAATCCTGTCGAACTGGTCACGCCGCACGGCATAGTCTCGATCGCCAAAGACGGCCTTTTCCGTTTCGACATTGCCCAGGCGATAACGCTAGTTCAGGTTCGGCAAGGTGAGTTGGCCTTGGGCGCGCGCGAACAATTCCTGTCGGGCAAAGCTTCCAAGGTTGGTCGCGGTAAAGCCATCCGACTGGATGGCAGAAACGCTGCTAAAGACGATGTCGCCAAGATTGACAAGGATGTGGCCGATCAGTTTGATGTTTGGAGTTTTGGCCGCGCGCAAACGCTGATGGCCGCCAACCTGTCGGCATTGCGCCGTTCGCGGACGACCAGCCCAATGAGTTACGGCTGGATGTATGACTCGTTCTACAACTGCTACACGTTTATTCCGGGCCGTGGCCTGTACTACTCGCCCTACGGATTCGGCTTCTTCAACTCGTTCGGCAGCATGTATGGTTACTATCCGTATGGTTATTACCCCTACTATCCAAGCAATGGTTATGGGGGAGGCTTTGTCACGCCAAACATTCCTCCGCGTGTGATTTCGGGGAATGACCGCACACCAGTTCGTCGCGAAACCGAAGGCCGTCGCGTTGATAATAGCTCGGCGTTTGGCGACCGTGGTGACTATAGCTCATCACGATCCGTCTCCACCTCTTCGTCTTCAGTTTCTGCTCCTGTTTCCGTCTCTGCGCCAGCACCTGCCAGATCAGATAGTGGTGATGGCGGACGCGCACCGGCTCCAACGCGCCCATAAAAAAGCTTCCAAGCAACCTTCAAGCAAACACCAAGGGCTGAGTCAGGCTTTACCGTCCGACTCAGCCCTTGATGTTTTCAGGCGCGGCCTTTCGCAGAGCTTGAAAATGCAGGTTTGACGCTTTGAAATTTCAGTTGCTATCATCCGATTGGGGGATTGGGCGCGCTCTATCCCGCCTGATCACATACCTCAATTATTCAAGGAGAATTAATGGCAGACACGCCCAAAATGACTTTTGGCATGATCAAACCCGATGCCGTCCGCGCGGGCAATATAGGCAATATTATTCAACGCATCACCGACAGTGGCTTCAAGATTCGCGCCTTAAAGCTGATGCATATGACCAAGCCCGTTGCCGAAGGCTTCTACGCCGTTCACAGCGAACGTCCGTTTTTCGGCGAACTGGTTGAATTTATGACCAGCGGGCCTTCCGTGGTTATGGCGCTGGAAAAAGAAAATGCCGTTCAGGCCTGGCGCGACCTGATGGGGCCGACCGATTCAACCAAAGCTCCTAAGGGGACGATTCGCGGTGATTTCGGCACCAGCATGGGCGAAAACGCTTCGCACGGTTCCGATTCGCCAGAGAACGCCAAGATCGAATTGAGTTACTTCTTCAACGCGACCGAATTTTGCTAAAAGGGAACGGGACTGAGGGACATGGCTCACAGGATTTTTCAGGACTGGATTTCATCCTGTTCAATTCTGTAATCCTGTCTATTTTCTTTTTCAGGTTATGACCAAACGGCTGACACAATTGGTGGACTGCGCGGGTTGAGCGTCGAAGCTTGCGCCCGGCGCACTCGCTCAAGTTTTGAGTGAGCTTCCACGACAACCACACAATCCGAATTTGCTGATTGGCTTCGACACCGCCGATGATGCCGCAGTGTATCGTTTGCGCGATGATCTGGCGGTTGTGCAGACCGTGGACTTCTTCACGCCGATTGTGGACGATCCGTTTGATTACGGCCGTATCGCCGCGCTCAATTCAATCAACGATGTTTGGGCGATGGGTGGCACTCCGATCACTGCGCTGGCCATCACCTGCTTTCCGAAAGAAGGCGTGGATTTTTCGATCCTGGCTGAAATTATGCGTGGTGGCCAGACTGCGCTGAACGAAAACGGCGTGATGCTGGTCGGTGGCCATAGTGTGCAGAGCGATCAGATTATGTTCGGCTATGCAGTGACGGGAGTGATTCATCCTGATGAAGTCGCCGCCAATTCAGGCGCGCGTCCGGGTGACCAGTTGATTCTGACCAAGCCCATCGGCACCGGCGTGATTTCAACCGGCATCAAGTTCGGTAAGGCAGATGCCGAAACTACGGCTGCTTCGCTGGCTACAATGCTGACGCCGGGCCGCCAAGCTGCCGAAATCATGCGCCAATTCGGCGTGCGTGGCGCAACGGATATCACTGGCTTCGGTTTGCTGGGGCATGCCTGGGAATTGGCCAAAGCAAGCGGCGTTACGCTTGAGATCAACGCTGCCAGCCTGCCCTTGATTCACGGTGCGTTGCAGATGGCGCGCCGCAAGATGCTGACCCAGGGCGATAAGACCAATCGCGAATACGTCGGCGATGATATTTTCATTGAGACCGACATCACCAAAGAGATAGCCAGTCTGCTTTATGACCCACAGACCGCAGGCGGCATGCTGATTTCGGTTGCCAGCCACAAGACTGACGCAATGGTGGCGCGACTGCGAGAGCATTATTCTGACGCGGCGATCATCGGACGCGTAACTGACAAAGGCGCGCGGTCATTGATTGTATTTTGATCCGCAGCTTCTACGAATTCACCATCATCCTTGATTAAAGGAGTCCTGCTGTGAAAAAGCGTTTGCTTATTCTTCTCCTGTTTTGCGTGATTCTTTTAGCAATTTCCGCCACAGCCCAAAAGCAATCCAACAAAGACAACTGGCCATCATTTCGCGGCGACCATGCCGCAGGCATCGCCGACGGGCAGAACCTTCCCGACAGTTGGGATGGTGAAAAGGGAACAGCCGTCAAATGGAAGACGCGCATTCCTGGTCTGGCGCATTCCAGCCCTGTGGTGTGGGATGACCTGCTGTTTGTCACTTCGGCCATCAGCGGCAAAGGCGGCGCCACGTTCAAACCCGGCTTGTACGGCGCGGGTGATGCGTCCGACGACAAATCGGCGCATCAGTGGAAGGTATTCTGCCTGAATAAAAAGATCGGCAAGATCGTCTGGGAGCAGATTGCCTACGAAGGGGTGCCGCTGGAAAAACGCCATGTCAAATCCACCTATGCCAGTTCGACGCCGGCGACCGATGGACGGTACGTCGTCGCGTTCTTTGGCTCGCAAGGTCTGCATGCCTTCGATCTGAAGGGTAAGCTTGTCTGGAAAAAAGACCTGGGCCGGCTGGATGTGGGCGCGTACGACCTGCCGGAATATGAATGGGGCACGGCCAGTTCGCCGATCATCTACAAAGACCTGGTGATTGTGCAGTGCGACACGTCGAAAGAAGATTTCCTGATGGCCGTGGACATCAAAACCGGCAAGACCGTTTGGAAGACCCATCGTGACGAACTGCCTTCGTGGGCCACGCCGACCATTTACCTCAACAAAGACCGCACCGAAATCATCACCAACGCGCCGAACTTCATTCGCGGCTACGATCCTGAAACGGGGAAAGAGTTGTGGAAACTGGGCGGCAGTTCGAAGATCACCGCGCCGACACCGATCTTTTCCGGCGATCTGATCGTCGTTGCCAGCGGACGCCGGCCCGAAGCGCCGGTCTTCGTCATTCGCGCGGGCGGGAGCGGCGACATAACTTTGGAGAAGGATCAAACCTCCAACAAAAACATCGCCTGGAGCCGTCAGAAAATCGGTTCGTACATGCCCACGCCTTTGATTTACCAAGGGCTGCTGTATGTGTTGAAGAACGATGGCATTCTCAGTTGCTACGATCTGGCCACGGGCGAAGAAAAGTATATGCAGCGCATTCCCCATCAGGGCAGCGGTTTCAGCAGTTCGCCCGTTGCCTCGGACGGCAAACTTTACCTGCCCAGCGAAGACGGCGACATGTTTATCGTTAAAGCAGGAGCCAAGTTTGAACTGCTCGGCAAAAACAGCGTCGGCCAGTTGCTAATGGCCACGCCAGCCATCTCCGGCGGAATGATGTTCGTCCGTGCCGAACACGATTTGTTTGCGATTGGCCGCTGAGCGGGTAGCGTTAGGCAAGCAGGCACCGCTGTTGCTAAAATTACCCACAAGGCTGTGTGAGCTTCCAATGGCGTATGTTAGGAATGCGGTGC
>JBDSAM010000579.1:0-5794 GCA_039922135.1 Blastocatellia bacterium | reverse complement strand
GCCTGGGAACCGATCACGATTGAAGGCTACATACCAAAGGGTACACAGAACACGGTCATCTCAAACGTTCGCATCGTCAGCCACGAATACTTTCGCACGATGGGCGTTGCTCTGCGGCAGGGGCGCTATTTCACCGAACACGACACGCGGGGCGAACAGGAAACCGTCATCGTGGATGAAGCGATGGCCCAACGCTTCTGGCCGAACGAAAACCCCATTGGCAAACGGCTTCAACGCGGCGGCGCGGGCAAGTGGCAGACGGTGGTCGGCGTCATCAACGATGCCAAACAGTTCAGCGCGGAGAAAGAACCGCCGATCACTGTTTACTATCCTTACGAGCAATATCTGGCGCGGAATATGTACCTGGTGGTTCGCACGGCTTCTGACCCAGGCGCGATGGGCCCGGTCATTGCCGGAGCGATTCAATCGCTAGACCCTGACTTGCCCGTCTTCGATGTCAGAACGATGGACGAACGCTTGTCTGATGTGCTGGGACGGCGGCGATTGTCCATGCTTCTGCTGGGCGGCTTTGCGGGGATTGCGTTGATCTTGGCCGCCATTGGCATTTACGGCGTGATGGCTTATTCGGTCAATCAGCGGACGCGCGAAATCGGCATTCGCATGGCACTTGGCGCGCAAGCCGGTGACATCCTGCGGCTGGTCGTTGGGCAGGCATTGCTGCTGGTTTCGGTTGGGATTGCCGTGGGATTGGTGGGGGCGCTGGCCCTAACGCGCGTGATGGCCAGTCTGTTGTACGGCATCAGCGTGATGGATCGCTGGACGTTTGTTCTGACGCCGCTGCTGCTGGCGGGGATTGCGCTGTTGGCCAGCTATCTGCCTGCGCGCCGGGCGGCGAAAGTGGCTCCGATGATCGCGCTGCGATATGAGTGATCACCTGTACGGAACCGGGAGCGGTAGCGACCGGGTGCTTTCGCTAACACACTCCACGAAGCTACCTGGTCGCTACCGCTCCCGGTTCCGTACCAATTCATATTCTTGCCTGCCTATCATGCATAAGGTATCCTGCGGCCTCTTTCGTTGACACCTAAGCACTACCATTTACACAAGGAATCATCCAGGAATGAACGTCATACCGAGTGAAGGCTACAGCATCACTCTGCGCCTGCGACTGGCGAATCAACCGGGAATGTTGGGACACGTTACGTCGGCCATTGGCGAGGCGGGGGGCAACATCGGCGCGGTGGATATTGTCGAAGTCGGCGCGCATCACCTGATGCGCGACATTACGGTCGCTGCCGGGAACGACGAACACGCAGACAGTATTGTCGAAGCCGTTCGCGCTGTTGAGGGCGTGACGGTTGTCAATGTCTCCGACCGCACCTTTCTGCGCCACCTGGGCGGCAAGATCGAAATCACCAACAAACGCCCGCTGCAAACACGCTCTGATTTATCCATTGCTTATACGCCGGGCGTAGCGCGCATCTGTTTGGCGATCTATAAAGATCCGGAAAAGGTCTACAACCTGACCATCAAACGCAACTGCATTGCGGTTGTCACGGACGGCACGGCGGTGCTGGGACTGGGCGACATCGGCCCTGCCGCCGCGTTGCCAGTGATGGAAGGCAAGGCGATGCTGTTCAAGGAATTTGCGGGTATTGACGCCTTCCCGATCTGTTTGGATACCAAAGACGTGGACGAGATTGTTCGCACCGTGAAAGCGATTGCGCCGACTTTTGGCGGCATCAATCTCGAAGACATCGCCTCGCCGCGCTGTTTCGAGATTGAGCAAAGGCTGAAACGCGAACTGGACATTCCAGTCTTCCACGACGACCAGCACGGAACTGCTGTGGTCGTGCTGGCGGCGTTGATCAACGCGCTGAAGATCACCGGCAAGAAGATGGATGAGATCAAAGTCGTCGTGGTCGGCGTTGGCGCAGCGGGCACAGCCTGCACCAAGATGCTGCTCAAGGCCGGTGCGCGCAACATCATTGGCTGCGACCTTGATGGCGCGGTCTATCGTGGGCGAATAGAAGGCATGAACGACGCGACGCGCTGGTACGCTGAACACACAAATCCGGACAATCAGCAAGGCACACTTGCGGACGTGATCGAAGGGGCGGATCTATTTTTGGGCTTGTCGAGCGGGAATGTGTTGACGGTCGAAATGCTGAAAAAGATGAATCGCGACCCGATTGTTTTTGCGCTGGCCAACCCAACGCCGGAGATTATGCCCGAAGAGGCCTGGCCGCATGTCAAAGTGATGGCGACGGGGCGTTCCGATTATCCAAACCAGATCAATAACGTGCTTTGTTTTCCGGGCATCTTTCGCGGCGCGCTGGATTGCCGCGCGTCGGACATCAATGAAGAGATGAAGCTGGCTGCCGCCGAAGCCATCGCTTCCGTCATCAGCAACGAAGAGCTTCACCCAGAATACATCATCCCGTCGGTCTTCAATCGCCAGGTCGCGCCGCTGGTCGCCAAAGCCGTTGAAGAAGCCGCGCGCCGATCAGGCGTTGCCCGCCGCGAACGCACCGAAGGGCGAATGGCTGGTTCCGGCGGAATGCCTACGCCAATTGGCCCGAATGAAACTTTGACGCAAAGGAATATTGACTAAAATCCGCATGCAGAATCCACCCTTGCTTTCCATCCTGATGCCCGTTTACAACGAGGCGAAAACCATTCACGAAATTATCTCCCGCGTCGAAGCAGCCGATCTGGGCAATGTCCGCAAAGAACTGATTATTGTTGATGACGGTTCGAAGGACGGCACGCGCGAAATCCTGAAGACGATGGCCGAATCGTCGCCGCACAGAATCTATTTTCACGGCCACAATATGGGCAAAGGCGCTGCGCTGCGCACGGCGCTGACCTACGCTTCGGGCGACATCATTCTTATTCAGGACGCCGATCTGGAATACGATCCGGCGGAATACGCCGAACTGATCAAACCCATTCTGGAAGGCCGCGCCGACGTCGTGTACGGTTCGCGGCTGACTGGCGGCAAGGTCGCGCGCGCGTTCAATTTCTGGCACTACATCGGCAACAAGATGCTGACGTTCATAACGAATGTGCTTTACAACGCGATCCTGTCCGATATGGAGACCTGCTACAAAGTCTTTCGCGCCGACGTCATCAAAAACATGCAGATCAGATCGAACAAGTTCGACTTCGAGCCGGAGATCACTGCCAAAGTCCTGAAGCGTAAATACAAGCTTTACGAAATGCCAATCTCGTACTACGGGCGCGACTTTGCGGAAGGCAAGAAGATCACCTGGCGCGACGGTTTCGCCGCCATTTGGGCGCTGGTCAAATACCGGTTCGTGGATTAAGGGAGTTGGTTATCGGCAAGGCAACGCTTGAGTGGGGGCCTGAGGTAATGCCATACGGGGTAAAAGAGTTTGGCCTGCGCAATCCGAACGGTTATTACCTGGCCTTTGCTGAAGAAGCGATGGAAGAAGAGAAGGCCTGCCAGCAAGAGGGCAGCAAGGAGAACGAATGCGCAAACTAACGTTGGCTGTGACGGCTTTGGTCTTGTTCGCCGGGTTCGCTTTGGCGCAGACCGCTAAACAACCGGGCAACGCCAAACCGAAGATAAAGACTGTCCGGCTGCACATTGATGGCTTTCAAAAGAGCAAGAGCGGCGCGGTCTGAATGGCTTGACCGGAAACGGTCAAACAAGCTCTGGAAGAGCTTGCCGCTGTTCGTAAAATTGAAATGCTGCTGGATCGCGACCAGTTCGTTGTGACCTTTGATCCATCAAAGGCAGGCGAATCGCAGTTGATCGCCAAGGTCAAAGAATCAGGCTACACCGCTCAGGTCGTTACCGCGAAAAGCAAGACCGTTGAGCCAACGGCGAAGTTGGAGAGGGTGCCGAGCGGACTGGCGCTGCTTGATGAAGCGATGGCTAAGGCCAAGCGCGAAAATAAGGCAGTGGTTTTGGACTTTTCCGCCGAATGGTGCGTGCCGTGCCGGCGAATGGAGAAGACAACGCTGGTTGATTCGCGCGTTGTGGAATTATTGAAGCAGGTCATCTTCGTTCGCATAGACACAGACGCTTATCCTGAGATCGCCCAGAAACTCGGCGTCGTCGGTTTGCCGGATATTCGCTTCGTCGCGCTGGATGGCCGCGTACTGCGGCAGTTGCGGGGTTATCAGGACGCGACGTTGCTTGCCGCGGCGCTGGACCAGTTGATTCGACAAATCGCAACCAAGTGATTCGGTCACTGCATCAAGCGAAGCAGACAAAACGCGATGGCTGACAAACTCAAATCCGCAATTCGCATCCCGCATTGGCCGCAATCCGCAATCGCCCTCGCGCTTTTCCTCATCCCGCTCGTCTACTTCTATCCCGTCCTGCTTGGAAAAGTCTTTTTAGCACCCGGCGATGGCTGGGCGCAGAACCTGGGCGTGCGCGCGTTGGCAGGACAGATGATGGCGCACGGACAGGCGCCGCTGTGGAATCCGTTTATCTTTGGCGGAATGCCGCTGGCAGCCAGCGTCTATCCCGGCAGCTTCTATCCGCCGAACTGGTTGTTCGCGATTCTGTCGCCGCAGTGGGCGATGAATCTGGTGGTGCTGGCGACTTACCACATCGCGCTGGTCGGGACATATCTGTATGCCCGGCGCATTGGTACGACGCGGGTTGGCGCATTGATCGCGGGCGTGGCGTTTACCTTCGGCGGATTTATGATCAATCACCTGAGCCACACATCGCGCATTGCTGCTGCGGCGTGGCTGCCATGGGTATTGCTGGCGATTGATAACATTGCCGGTAGCGAAAACTGGCAGCGGACGTGGCGGTGGGTGATGCTGGGTTCGCTGTTTGTCGCGGCGCAGTTTTTTGCCGGCGAGCCGCAGATGATGGTCTTTACGGCGCTGGTCAGCCTGCCCTGCGCGTGGTTTGCCATAAACCGTTCGGAAGAGCACGAACGCATTTTGCGCGCCGTCAAAGCATTGGCGGTGATGCTGGCGGTTGTCGTTAGCCTATCGCTGATTCAACTGCTGCCGTCACTGGAACTGCTGGCGCAGAGCGAGCGGCGCGACCCAGGCGCGCAGTTCTTTGATTCATATTCGCTGCCGCCGTGGCAACTGCCAGCGCTAATCTTTCCTTATTTTTTCGGCGGCGCGCTGCTGCCGCCTTACAAAGTGCCGTATTGGGGAGCAGAAATCGCGGCAGTCATGTCGGGTTACGTTGGGATGCTGGTTTGGCTGCTGGCATTTATCGCATTGTTCGCGGGCAGGCAAAACGGGCGCGTTTGGTTATGGTTGGGGATTGCCGTCATCGCCATTTTGCTGGCGTTTGGTGGCCATCTGCCGTTTGGGTTGAACCATCTGCTGTATCGCGTGCCGGGTTACAAGACGTTTCGCGGGTTGTACCGCCATCAGTTTGAATTCACGTTCGCGATGGCAATGTTGGCAGGCCTGGGGATGACTCATCTGACAATGCTCAAGCGTGAATTGGCACGCCGGGCCTTGTTTTTCGGGACGATGGTGTTGGCCGTGATTGTCGCCGTCGTCGCCGTTCTGTATCGCTTTTTCGGCGACCGGTTGGCTGCTGTCATGCCGCGACCGGCTGGTGCGACTTCGCTCAGCAATCCCGAATTCATCGTTCCCATCGTCTTCTTTATTCTGAGCGTCGCCGCGCTGTGGCTTTTTACGCTCGCCCCGTCGTCCCGTCATCTTGTCGCCGCGTCATTGCTGTTTGCCGTGCTGCTGCTCGACCTGGCCTCATACGGCCACTTTTTTCATTGGCGCACTGCGAAGTTCGACGTTGAAGCGCGATTGGCCGATCCGCCTGCCGTTCAACTGATCAAATCGCGCGAGAAGGATTTCA
>JBDSAM010000578.1:0-3223 GCA_039922135.1 Blastocatellia bacterium | reverse complement strand
CCGGTTCCTGGCCGCAGATAAACACGAGCAGTTGCGCTCTTGCGACGGCCAGTCCCGTAGTACTGAATATCAGCCACGTTTTAAATCGCTCCTGAACATTGATCGCTCGCCGATTTCGTAAAGTGAGGACATTGGAGACAGGCGAGCCGGTTGGTGTTGGACATTAACTTCAGGCATCACTTAGTTTAAGTGGGCAGTTTGCGTGAACCCGGCTTCTGCGCGCCGTGCGGATGTTCCGCAGTGGCGTAGATCTTCAGCTTGCTGCTCATGGCGCGGCCCAGCTTGGTCTTCGGCAGCATGCCTCTAATGGCCAATTCGAGCAGACGCGCAGGTTTATTAGCCAGCATGTCCTTCGCCTTGACCTCTTTTAAACCACCCGGCCAGCCTGTGTGATGCCTGTAAATTTTGTCTTCGGTTTTGTTGCCTTTGAAAACGACTTTGGCGGCATTGATGACGATCACGTGATCGCCCATATCCAGAAATGGAGTGTAGGTTGGTTTATGCTTGCCCATCAGTATGCGGGCGACTTCGCTTGCAAGTCGGCCGACGGTCAAGCCGTTGGCATCAATTAGATGCCAATCCCGATGCTGCTCCAATCCTTTGCCACTTGGAAAGTAGGTAGACATAGATAGATAGAATCTCCGTGTTTCAGCGTGAAAAAAGCGAACGCGAAGAATACGTAACGAGCCTTTGCCTGTCAAGCGGACTGGCAGGCGGCCAGCAATTCTCAGCCTGTCAACCAAAACGCCCTCTTTCACTTTCCATGCAAACACAAGAGCAGCGCGACTCCAGCCTTGCTGTTGAGATTGAGGCACACTTGCTCTATCTCACGCCGACCGAGCCAAGAGGCTCGCAGCCGCAACGAAGGTTCCCGAGAGGATACAGGTTATTTCAGTTGGATTCCGCAGGAACGCAGACGTGATCGTTACGGTTCTACT
Source organism: Blastocatellia bacterium (assembly GCA_039922135.1). GTDB lineage: Bacteria > Acidobacteriota > Blastocatellia > RBC074 > RBC074 > RBC074. Next base: position 2,285 of record JBDSAM010000578.1, on the reverse strand, counting down.
TCGCACCAAGGGAGCCCGCGAGAAGTGTAGAGCGAAGGCTCCGTTTCTTCGGCGCTCCAATGGCTCTCCCTATCTTGAAGTTCATCATTGAGTTCTACTCAGTCGGGGCGGCGAGGATACCGTTAGCCCGTTTACGAAAAGATTCTGCGCAGAAGAAGAGAAGGCAAGCCGCCTGGATTCTCTTAAGCGTGCGTTGCCTCCGCTTTACCTGGCTGACCAACTTACAGCGAGGTAGGGGGATAAAAAAGTAGGTTGCTGGGAAGGGAAGTTGACGGCGCGGTCAAATCAGAAGCTGCCTGTGCGCATTGGAATATTTGGGACGGATGGGGTGGAAAGTGATTTGGCCGACATGGTTATTGGAACTCGAATCTCGACAGTTGTGCCGCTGCCGGGCTGGCTGTGAAAATTCAGCGACGCGGCTTCGCCGAAAAAGCATTCCAATCTGCGCTCGACATTCGCTAGGCCCACACCTCGGAGGCGGCTCTGTTCAAAGGAAGCGTTGCCGACTCCGACGCCTGTGTCGCGGATCGAGATGCGCAACTCTCCGCCGATGTCTTCGTTGGAACTGCTTTCCATTCCGGCTGAGACGATCAACTCACCACCTGACTTGCTTGGCGCGATGCCATGTTTGATGGCATTTTCGACCAAGGGCTGGACGATCAGCGGCGGTATGCGCAATCCCCGCAGTTCCGGCGGCACGTCAATCGTCACCCGCAGCCGTTCTTCAAACCTCGCGCGCTCGATGGCCAGATAGGATTCAATCAAATCCATCTCTTCACCCAGCGTGGCCAATTCGCCGCTTGGCGCGCGCAGCACGGCGCGCAGCAGGCCGGTCAACTGCATCATTGTTTCCAGCGCGCGTTCAGGCGCGGTTTGAATCAGATAGCTGATCGTTGTCAGCGCGTTGAACAGGAAGTGCGGATTGATCTGCGCACGCAAAGCCCGCAGTTCGGCTTCGGTCGCCAGCTTGCTGATCTCTTGTTCGCGCAGATTCCGTTCGCATCGTTCGTGCGTTACGCGGACGGCGTCAATGCGGCGTGCCAGCGTCAACGCTGCTGATTCCAGCATGGCGATGTCATCCGACAACAACTGCCGGCCACCGGAAAGCTCGCCGATCACTAACGAAAAGCGAGGCGGTTCGTGCGTCGGGATGAAGACTGTGGTAGCAGGTAGACGTAATCGTCCTGTTCTGCGCCGCACTTCGCTGAAATCGTTGTTCTGTTCTGACAGGCACACCAACTGGCCCGGCAACAGAAGTTTGGCATCCGGTTCGTGACCGATTTGATCCGCATTTGGAGCGTTGACGACTATTTCCTCACTCTGTCGCCAGTGAACTTCTCTGGCGGTCAATGCGGGAGCCAGCCGCAAACAGGCCTGATCGAATATCTCTTCTGTCGTCTCGTTTGTTGCGGCGACTTTGGCCAGTTCATTGAGCAACTTTTGATAATCCGCGCGGCGCAGCACGATTGTATCCACGAACCAAACGACCCCGCCGCGAAGGTATGGGTAAATCAGAGCCGTGCTTAGCCATAAACCCAACAATGCTCCAATCGCGGGCGGACCCAAATCACCTTTAACATCCCGCAATCGCAACAGTGGAGCGGCAAATGCAACATATAACCCGAAGGCCAGCGCCATTAGTGCTACCAACGCCAATGCGCGTTTCAAAAAGATGTCTGCCAGGGCAAACCGGTAATCCTGGTAAAGCATAGCCAATACCAGGGGCAGGGAAGCCTGATGCCCAATCAATTCGAAGAACCACGGCGCATCGCCACTGGTGTGACTGCTCAGGTGCAGTGCGGAGACGGCGAAGACTGACAATGCCACCACCCACAACGCTCTCTTCCAAACCGATGAGTGGCGCGCATAGATCAAAAGCACCAAGGTCAATCCAATGAACCCAAATGTGAGCGTGCGCAGAGCCAAAGGAGAAGGGGTTTCTGAGCCTGTGGCTGCTGCGTAAAAATGCAGCAGGCTGGCAGCTGCACTCAAGGCATAAGCCAACACAGGAATTAATCGCCCCCCGCGCTGTCGGGCCAATCCGGCTTCTGTATGCAAGACCGAATGGACTACGACTGCAGGCAAAAATCCCAATGCCGTAAAAACCGCCGAGTTGAACCAGGAAGATGGCTTGCCAACATTCCAATCTCGCGCGCCGTAAATTACCAACGCGCCCAGATTCCACAGCAATCCGAGCAGCGCCGTCGCCAACAGCAATGGCTCAGGTGAAAACGCACGCTGTCCAGACCCACTCGGTCCATGTGCTGCTGCGTCAAATGAGCGGA
>JBDSAM010000577.1:0-4121 GCA_039922135.1 Blastocatellia bacterium | reverse complement strand
GAAAGTCGCAAGCGCAAGCCGCTTCGCCAGGGTAGCCGAACCGGATAAGCTCAAAGTCTCTCTTTTGCCTTTTGGCATATGATCCTCCCGAATATTGACTGGGTTTGAAACTAGATGTTGGAATTCAAACCTCATCTTGTTCACATCGAATTTTAGATTGTAGGGTTGACTTGCTCTGAAAGGATGCCGAACAAGCCAGATTGCGAGTATCAGAAAATAACAGCGAGATTTCTATCCGTTCGGGAGATTGGACGGTTCCGATTGGGGGACCAAAGAACCGTAATTTTCAGAGAGTTAGTTCGCTTAACCGTCTGAAAATTTTCTGAAACCGCGCGCATCCTAGCATAGTCCGCACTTGGGGTTAAGCTTCTTAATCATAATTCACCGCAACCGCATCACATTTAATGCTGAAAGATTCGTTTTGTGCTAAGTTCTCGCCGCTTTCCGCGGTATTACCCAATTACAAACCAACGACCACAAGGAGAATTTTATGTCCGAAGCTGCAATGCCTAAAGCCGTCCATGAAAGTTCCCTGGAAGCTGCCCTAGAAGCCGCCCCCGAAGCTGCTCACGCATCTGCGATGATTGCCCGGTCGCAATCACTCAGAATTCCGCAAATGCCGACGTTCGCTTCAGTCCAGGAAGAGCGCCAGCACCGCAAACAGCGTCTGGCTGCTGCCTTCCGTCTCTTCGCCAAATTCGGCTTTGACGAAGGCGTCGCCGGTCACATCACCGCGCGCGACCCTGAAAAGCCGGATCACTTTTGGGTCAATCCGTTCGGCGTGGACTTTAGCCAGATTCGCGTCTCCGACCTTGTCCTGGTCAATCACAAAGGCGAAGTGGTCGAGGGCGATATGCCCGTCAACGGCGCGGCCTTTGCCATTCATTCGCAGGTTCACGCCGCGCGCCCAGATTGCGTGGCCGCCGCCCACGCGCATTCGATGTACGGCAAGGCGTGGTCGGCACTTAGCCGCCTGCTCGACCCAATCACGCAGGACGCCTGTGCCTTTTACGAAGACCACGCCATCTTCGACGATTACAATGGCGTGGTGCTCGATTTGGAAGAAGGCCGTCGCATCGGCGCTGCGCTGGGCAACTGCAAAGCCGTCATCCTGCGCAACCACGGACTGCTGACCGTCGGCCAAACTGTGGATGAAGCCGCATGGTGGTTCATCACGATGGAACGCAGTTGCCAAGCCCAACTGTTGGCTTCCGCCGCTGGCGAGCCGCATTTCATCACTCACGAAAACGCCACGCTCACCCGTCAGCAAGTGGGTTCGACAATTGCGGGATGGTTTCAATTCCAACCGCTCTACGCGCGAATCACCAAAGAGCAGCCTGATTTGTTTGATTGAACCGCCACCTCTGCATACTCATCGCTTCCAGCGTACGTGTGGGAGGGAAGGCAATTAGACAATGCAATGACGGTATCGCGCCTGACGCTCGCATGCTGAAGCGATTCGTATCCAGGCCAAACCTTTATCAGGGGGGAACACTCAAGCGCCCCATACCTGCCTGATTCTATCCATCGCCCTTGTTTCAATATCTTTTCTCGACGCCTATCACCTCACCCCGATACCAAGCCCTCGCTGCCCTGGGATCAAATTATGCTGGTGGTCAACAGGACTCACCTGCTGGAAAACCTGAAGCTCTACGAACTGGATGCTAGGCACATTCAGGAATTCGCTTTCATAAGTGCAGCCGCTAAAGATTCAAGGCGGTACTGGCTCAACTGTTGCTCCAATTGCCATGAACTAAGACGCTCAAACAGCCGCGCGCCTATTAATTCGGGGAATCAGTTCTTGCTCTCGCTGTGCGGGACGGCACCGTGTCTTTCTTCAAAAATTCGTCTAAAATCGCCTAGTCTTCTTCCGTTGATTTGACTAAATACGTCTTACAAAAGTATAGGAGGAATTATGGAACAGGTTCGGTTGCGCGAAGCGGCTGAGTTGATGGGCATCAGTTACCAAACGCTCAAACTCTGGATTTATCAAAAGAAGATTCGTTCGGTGAAAACTGCTGGAGGACACCATCGCATTCCACGCAGCGAGATTGAACGCCTGACCGGGGGGCGAAAGGTGGCGGCGTTAAAACCGAAAACTTCCACCGGGCTGAATGAGATTAGCGGTCGCAACAAGCTGCTCGGCATTATCACCAGCGTTAGATACTCCGGGTTGCTGGCGCAGGTCACGATAGATGTGTGCGGACAATTCATCACATCCATCATCACCAGCGACGCCTGCAAGGAATTGAAGCTGAAAAAGGGCGTCGCGGCTTATGCACTGATCAAGGCGACGGAAGTAATGCTTATCCGCGCCTGAAAACAATTGACAACCTAAACTCCGAGTCACCGCGCCTTCCAGCTTGAGTCGCCTTGGACCGATGGACGAGTGACCGACAGGGTGTTGCTGGAAACGGCCACGCCTCCACTATTTGGAAAGGAGATTTCATGCACAAGAGGCTGCCAGGGCATTGCCTTGCCCTTTTTCTTTCATTCATTTGTCTGGGACTTCTATCTCATCCCGTCATTGCCCAGGCCGGTCAATCGGAGCTCACCGGTGAAGTCCGCGACGCAGCAGGTGCCGGTGTGAAGGCTGCAACCGTGACGGTCACACGCACAGATACCAAAGACGCCGCCACAGTGGTTACAGGTGAAGACGGAATTTATACTGTCACCAACCTGCGTCCAGGCGATTACACCATCACCGTCAGCGCGCCCAATTTTCGCCGCGTCGTACGCGAAGGGGTGCGGCTGACGACCGGCGAACGCATTCGCGTGGATGTCGCCTTGAGCGTCGGCAACGTGAATGAAGAAGTCACGGTCAGTGGCGATGCTTCGTTGCTGCGGGCGGAAAGCGGCAGCCTGGGGCAGGTGATTCCAAATCGCCGCATCGTTGATCTGCCGTTGAATGGCCGCAACTTTTTCTCGCTGATTACGCTTTCGCCCGGAGTCGCCGCGCCGCCGCCGACCACTGCCGGGCCTTCGCTGCCGCGTTTGAACGGAGGCCGCCCGCGCGTCAATGAATTTCTTTACGACGGCATCTCCGCGCTGCAACCCGAACCGGGCCAGGTCGCGTTCACTCCGGTGATTGAGGCCATTCAGGAATTCAAGCTGGAGATCAATTCGCCGCCCGCCGAGTTCGGACGCTTCAACGGCGGCGTCATCAACCTGACAACCAAATCAGGCACGAACGATCTGCACGGCACAGCCTTTGAGTTCCTGCGAAACGAAGCCTTGAACGCTCGCAATCTATTCGCGCCTGCAACCGTGGATAATCCGAAGAAGCCTGTCTTTCGCCGTAACCAATATGGCTTTGCCGTTGGCGGGCCAGTCATCAAAGAGCGCACGTTCTTCTTCGGCGATTTCCAGGGGACACGCCAAAGCATTGGCCGCGTGCTGATTTCAAACGTGCCGACGCTGGCGCAACGTAGCGGCAACTTCTCTTCAAGTTTGGGCGCACCGCTTTTCCTACAAACGACGGCGACGAACGGCGTCACAACGGTTGGCGCGACAACGACCAACACCGGGACGCCGATCAACGTCGTGGATACGAACGGTAACACCGTGCAAGCGCGCGTCGGCCAAATCTTCCGCGTCATCTCGAATGGGGATCGCAGAGCGTACGCGGGCAACATCATTCCAATTGCTGACTTTGATTCCGTCGCCGGTAAATTGCTCGCCCGCTATCCGCTGCCGACTTCCACGGGCGCTGCGAATAATTACCGCCGCGTCGCCAACGAGTGGACCAATCAAGATCAATTCGATGTTCGGCTGGATCATCGCTTTTCCGACCGCAACAATCTTTTTGGGCGCTTCTCCTTTTTTAATGAAGATGCCACGCCCGTGACGCCGCTGCCGGAAGGAAGCGGCAACATCACGCAAGGCGCGCTGGGTGTGCAGAAAAGCCGTGGCTATCAAGTGGTCGGTAATTATCAAAAAGTCATTTCCACGAATTTGTTAAATGAATTGCGCGTTGGTTACACGCGCCGCTCGCTTGACCGCCGCGCCTTGCTGCTGGATGCCCCGCCGTCACAAAGCCTAAGCTTGCCAGGCATTCCACAAAACGCTGCGTTTCAGAATGAACTTCCGACCTTCACCGTCGCGGGCTTGCAGCAACTCGG
>JBDSAM010000576.1:0-4202 GCA_039922135.1 Blastocatellia bacterium | reverse complement strand
TCGGCGGGAGCAAGCACTTCAGTCGGCGCAGATATTGGGCCAGGCATAAAGTTGGATACTGGTGTAGTCGTAACGGGACGGACCGGCGCGGCAGGCATGCCATTGATCGCCGCAATCAACTCTCTCTCCAGATCACCCGCCGTTTGCGGCCTCGCCTCGCGCTGTTTTTCCAGCGCGCGCAGCACGACGGCTTCAACCGCGGTCGAGATGTTCGCATTCAGTGTGCGTAACAGCGGAGGCGCTTGATTGACTTGCTGTACCACAACGGCTGTCGGGGTCGGCGAATTAAAAGGCACGACGCCGGTCAGCATTTCAAACAGGACGATGCCCAGGCCATAGATGTCCGAGCGGCCATCCAACTCTTCGCCCAGACACTGTTCCGGCGACATGTAGTAAGGCGTTCCCAAAATGCTGCCGGTTCGCGTCAGTTTGCTGACGGTAATATCGCGCACCGCGGCGATGCCGAAATCGAGCACTTTGACATGGATTTCGTTCGGCATCGTCCGGACGAGAATATTATCCGGCTTGATGTCGCGATGCACCACGCCCTGCCTGTGCGCTTCATCCATTGCCGCGCAGACCTGGCGAATGATCTCGGCAGCCGTCGCCTCGGGCAGCATGCCTTGCTGTTCGATCAGGCGGCCCAGGCTCTCACCTTCCGCCAATTCCATCACCAGGTAGGCCAGCCCGTCTTTGGAAACGCCAAAATCGTAAACCGTCACAACATTCGGATGTTTGAGCCTGGCGGCGGTTTGCGCCTCGCGGCGGAAGCGTTCGACTGCGGTCGAGTCGGCCATCTGTTCAGGGTGTAGCACCTTGACTGCCGCCGTGTCGCCGATCATCAGCCGGCGGGCGCGATACACAGTCCCCATTCCACCCACGCCCAGTTTTGATTCGAGGTAGTACTTCTGATCCAGCATCCGCCCGGCCAAAGCGCCTGAAGCCGGTGGCGGCGAGGAAGATAGGATGAAGCCGGCGGCAGGCACAGCCGGAGCGAGGGTCTTCGACAACTCCGTGCCGCAATGAGTGCAGAATCGTTTGCCAGTGCTGGAATTCCCGCAATTTGGACAGACCGCCATTTGTGCTCCCCCTTCTTTAGAAGTAACGCTCTGTTGGGTAAATCAATTTAGTAAAAGAACCGATTGCAGCCCTTGTGCCGAGATGCTCCCGCTTTTGCCTTCGACCATAGCATACCCCTGCCAAGTATGTGTATTCAGGCTGTTATCGCTTCAACCCGCCGATGGTTGGGAATGCGCCGCCCTATTTGCTGCACTCGCATCCGGCATCGTATACGCTAACTGACATGGCCCTCGCCCTGAAAACGCACATCTACAGGCGCACGATCGGTTAACAGTTGCTGAAGCAATGCGGCACGCCGAATGCTCCTGATCCACGCTGTCCCTGAAATTTCCCGGCGACTGCGATCAAAAAGTCATTAAGCTGCCGGAACGGATTAAACAACAAGGAGAGTTATATGTTGCTTCAAAAATTGTCCAAACATCTGGCCGCCGCCGCTTTCGCTTTGGCGCTGGTGGCATTGCCGGCGATCACCGGCAGTTCCGTCGCCGTCGCGCAAGACGGTCGTTATCGCAACCGTGACTATAGCCGTGATCGGGGTTATGATGACGACCGTTATGACGATGATCGCAACCACCAGAAGCGGGAACGTGATGCTCAGAAACGCCACGAGCGCGCAGAGAAAGAAGACCTCAAACAACATCAGCGCCAAGAGCGTTACGGTTACGGCAATTCCGATGAGTTGCGCCACCACCAACGCCACGAGCAGGAAGACTTGAAGCAGCACAAGCGCGAAGAGAAGGATGACGTAAAACATCATCAACGCTCCGAGCGCGGCGGCTACAATGGTAATGGCTCGTATTCCCGCAATGATGGTAGCTACGATGAGTATGGCAACTCCCGCTCGTCTCGCCGCACGGCAGACGGCTACTATGACGAATACGGGCGTTACCGCTCGACTCGTCGCCCCTATTAACCACAATTCCACTTTTCAAGGAGCTAACATAAGCATGAAGAAAACCCTCTTTTTAAGTTTGATCGCCGGGCTGCTGATCGCCGCCACCACCGTCGCGTGGGCGCACGAGAAAGTGAAACTCACCGGCTACGTCGTGGATGTGATGTGCTTCGCCGAGCACGTTAAGGAAGCCCCTGAAGCCGCCAACAAAGCCGCCGCTGAGCACACCAAGGAGTGCGCGCTGATGGAAGATTGCGTCAAGAGCGGCTACGGCATCTACGCCGACGGCAAATGGTATCCGTTCGACGCCAAAGGCAACGCATTGGCGAAGGCCGCCTTCGACAAGACATCCAAGAAGGATCACATCAAAATGACCGTCGAGGGGATGAAGCACGACGGCAAGATTCTCGTCGAGAAGATCACTGAAGCGGAATAACTCTGCGCGTTCATCCTACATTTGACAGAGGGCTGGCTCATTGGGTCAGCCCTCTGTTTTCACTTCACTGCCAGTGGCATTGTCGCAGTGAACACGCGCGCGCCAGTCCACGCAAAGACCAATGCATCTCCGACGCGCGCCATCTGCGGAAAGCCATTGGAACGTGCTGTGCCGGTGGGTGAAACCGTGATGGATTCGTTGCGCTTGCCATCCGGCTTCACACGACGCACCCGCACCGCGCCACCTTCAGGCAGCTTCTCCAGCCAACTCACCATCGCACTGCCATCAGCGAGTAACAGAACATCCACGCGGCCAGTCGGGTTGCCGTCATCAACCGTGATCGGCGCGCCGAAAAGTTCTCCAGTGTCATCCGAGAAAGCCAGCTTCACGCGCGGGGTATTATTGACTCCGGTGTACCACGCGACCGCCACGCGACGACCGGAAGCCGCTACCGCAGGCCCATTCACTGGACACCCGTTGATCTGCCAGTTGTCTTGAAAGACCGAACTCGGTTCGCTCCACTTGCCTGCTTTGAAGCGAACCACCGAGATGTCGCGGATCTCCTGCTCCGAGCGATCACGATAAACCACGACCGGCCCATCAGCAGTCATTGCCGCCGAAGTCTGGCAACATTCGCACACTCGTGTATCCAGCGCCGCGTCATCGGTCAACGTGCCATCGCGTTTGATCTTCACGTAGCGCAACGTCATGTTTCCCTGCCCGTGCCCATGGTCGTCACCGCCGGGCTTCATCTCTCGCCCGTCCAGCCACACCGCCGCCAGCGAGCCATCATTCGCCGCAAACATCGAAACAAAGCCGTGTTCAGCTTTCACCCCATCACGATGCGGCACGAAAGGCTTGCCCCAGGTTTTGCCGCCATCGAATGACCGCGAGATGGTGACATCGTAATCAAAGGTTCCCGGCCCGCTCTTGACCAGCCAATGTGCTGCCAACGAGCCATCAGGCAACGCCACCATCGAAGGGAAGTCCGCCCAGTTGACGAACCAGTTCGAGCCTTCGGCAATGACTTTCGGTGTTGACCAGCCGTCTCCTTCTTTTGTGGCAAAGCGGAGTGAAAACCGTCCTTCGCCCAAACGCTCGATCCAACTTAGATGAACGCGGCCATCGGGCGAAACCGCCAGATTGGGCTGGCCGCTGCCCGGCCCGGCTGGCGAAGGCAGTTCGCGCACCTGAGCGAGAGCCAGCACGGGAAAAAGCCATAAGCCGGCAACAACTCTGATCCAAAGCCTGTTCATATCGGATTCTCCTTTCGTATTTGTGTATGACAAATCCAACAGCACCTGATAACCGCTTGCGCACAACCCCAGCTTTCGAAGCTACAGCGCATTATTCGGTTAATCAATCGTCGTTCTTTTTGGCATGGCTTGCCGCCGCCCGCGCCGTCCACGACCGGCAGACTCGTTGCATGCTGCCCAGCAAGCTTGCGGCGCGCCTCGTCAACCAGCCCACCCTCCCTTCCGTTTGCTGACGGTTGAGAGGTGCAGCAACTCGCGCCGATTCCGTCACAGCCCCTTTGAGTGCAACACGCCGTCGAGCAAGCCGCCGATGCTAAAGAGTGCGAGTACGGGCATCGTTAAAAAAATGCTGCTGGTTAATGCCGAGAATCGTTCCGCCCGTTAACTGCGTCAGCCATGCGCCGAGCAACGCGAGAAATGCCAGCCCCCCGAAGATCCCGCCCAGCATGATGAAGAACCGCCCCGCGCCCGTGTTGGTGTTCGTATTGTTCATATTATCCTCAGTTTCAATCGCCGTGTTTGCGCCATCTTTAACTGT
>JBDSAM010000575.1:0-5177 GCA_039922135.1 Blastocatellia bacterium | reverse complement strand
CCTATAAATGCACGTTCTTGCAAGCGGCGATAGAGCAATTCGGTATCCCAGTAAATTCCTGCTCCGGCACGGATGACGGTCTTGGTATTCGGAGCATAGGCAATACCGAGCGAAGGTGAAAAGTTATTGTAATTATTGTTTGTCGCGCTTAGGTCGCTACCATAAAGAGGAGCCAAATATTTTGGCTTGTCCAGATCTCGATTCACCAATGTGCTTTCGAAGTTCCACGCCAGACCATAATTGAGCGTGAATTTAGGTGTCACTTTCCAGGTGTCCTGCCCGTAAAAGCGCATACGGTTATTAATTTTAGCCTTGTCAACATTGTAAGGCGGTGGCTGTGAAGGATCGCCAACGCCTACGACACCACCAAGGAACGGCAAAGCCAAAAGGTCGGCATTCGTCCTTACTACTGTTGGCAAATTGGGGAAAAGCGCGGCTACGGTTGCAGCAGGCACTAGGCTTCTGACTAGTTCAGGAGAAGCTGCGACGTTACAGGCAGGGTCGCAATAACCCCAGAATCCCGTTCCGGGTGCATGCTCAAGCTCGGTTCCAAACCGTAGACGGTGCGAACCTTTTTGCCAGGTTAAATTGTCGGTGAACGTATAACGATACAAATCACGGCCTTGGGTCGCATTCGATGTATTACCAACGGTGAAATTGGTCCCGTTGATTTGAAGTTGTCCGAACCCCAAGCCCAAACAACCAGGACAAACTGTCGCATCGGCAAACAGATTCCGATTGCGCCAATAGGTGTAGTTGAAACGGAAATCATTTACCAACGTTGGTGTGAAAGCGGAGGTCAGCCCAACTACAATTTGGTCAGCGCGGTTGGTGTTTTGGAGCCAGTTCGATGGAAGTGTGGCGCCACCGTTGGGGCCAAACCCTTTGTTACTATCAAGAGAATAACGGAAAAAGGCGTTATGCTTATCAGTGATTTTCACGTCAAGCTTAACGCTGAATAACTTCCCGTTATAAGGGCTGCTAAAGTTTCCGGCCAATCCTGCCACGGAGGGGACATTGGGTTGCACAATAAATGCTTGTGTCTGCCTTGTGTACTCGTAATTGGTAAAGAAGGAGGCGCGGTTTTTCTTAATCGGGCCGCCGATCCAAACACCGGGATTGCTGCGGACAAAATAAGGATCCTCCACCCTTTTTTTGCCATCAGCATTCAAACAGACCGGGTTGGTCGGAGATTCAACGCAGACTCGTTTCAGCCCCGGGTAGGCAGACATATTGTGATCGCGGAAGAAATAGTAGCCTGAGCCGTGAAACTCATTGCTCCCGCTGCGCGAGACAATGTTGACAGCGCCGACACTGGTAATTCCGGTCGAAAGATCGAAGTTAGATGACGAGAGTTGAAACTCTTGAATGACTTCTTGCGAGAAGTTCATTCCGGTGTTGCCTTCGATGGAGTTGCGGACATTGCCGCCGTCTACGGTGATCGCAGTTTTGTTCGACGCTCCACCAAGAATCGAAACCGAGAACAAGGAGTTGTATTGTGAAGTAGAACCGGGCGAGGCCGATACTCCCGGCTCCAAAAAAGCCAGTTGCAAAAAGCTGCGACCATTAAGCGGTAGTTCTTGAATCTTCTGGCGCGTGATGACGCCGTCAATCGAGTGCGATTCGTAATTAAGCTGCGTGGCGCCCGACGCCTCGATGGTTACGATTTCGGTTGCTTGGCCGACTTCGAGCGACAAGTCAATTTTGGTGACTATGCCAGTGCTGACAGTCACCTCGCGCAGCAGTGTGCGGAAGCCCTGTAACTGCACCTTCATCTCGTAGACGCCCGCAGGTAGAGATGGCGCGGAATAGGTGCCGTCGCTTTCGGATTTCGACTGCCGCTCGATACCGGTCGCCTTGTTGCTAATGAGGATGATGGCATTGTGGATAACTGCCCCTGCTTGGTCGGTAACCGTACCGGAAATGGTCCCGACGGGCGCTTGCGCAAACGCAAAAGCCGTCAAGGCGGAAAGCAGTAGCCAGATTGAAAACGCGTAGCTGGCGGAACGTCGCATAGATTTCTCCTTGGTTGATTGGAAGTTGAGACGAGGCGCGGAAGAATTCATGGCTTTAACTGAGAGCGGATTGAACTGCCGTCTTTACCACGATTCTCCGTGCCATATTCACTCTTGGAATTCTCAGCTAGCCTTCTGGTGAGAGACCCCTCTCTTGTGCGCTTTTTCTTTTTTTGTCTGTTCGACTTTTGATTTAGGTGATGTTTGGTTGCATCAACAAGTGCGGTATCAGCCTGCGTATTATAGCCCAGCGCCGGATTTCAGCAAGCCCTTTACCGTCCGACCGGTAAGTTAGGCGGCCCCTTCTTTTGGCACTACGGGGATTTTTGTGGTTAAGAAATGCTTCTTTCAACGCAAAGGATCAAAGGGACAAAGGAACAAAGGATTTGAAGGGAAGAAAATGCTTCTCCTACCCCACAAGCTTTGTCCCTTTGATCCTTTGTGTTGAAACTTCTGACACATTGAAATTCCTGCAGTGCACTTCTTTTTAAAAGTGCAGCTTCATCCCAATGCGCAATGTGCGCGGCTTAATTGTGCGCGGCGGCACCAGAAAATCACTGAGCCGCGAAGGAGCAAAGTCCACATACTCCGCTCCGAAATTGAAGACCGTAGAGTTGAACGGGTTGAAGGCTTCAATTTGAAATTCCAGCTTGCGGCTTTCGGTTAAACGGAATGCGCGCGACAGGCGCAGATTCAGCGTGTAGGTCACGGGGCCGCGTCCCGCATTGCGCGGCAAATTACCAACCATGCCAATCGTTGGCAGCGAAAATGAATCAGCCAACGCCTGACTGAGCGGTGAAGAGCTTGGACGCCAGCGAATCGAATCCAGGTCGCCAACAAAATTCGGACGGTCGTTATCAATATCGTCCAAATTTCTGTCGTTGCCGTTTGCGCCAATGCTGAAAGGCCGCGACGACGCGAAATTGAATGTCGCCGCGATCGTCGCGCCACCGATTTTTCGCGGCGTTTGGAAGTAGCCGCTGATGGCCATGCGATGCCGCGCGTCGAGCAGACTCAATGAGTGTTCGCGGCGAAAATCCCCCACCACCAGCGGCGACGATGTGTTGAACGCGCCATCATCGGTCAATCGGCTTAGCGTGTAGCTGGCCCGAATAAAGCCGCGCTTTGTCAGCCGCCGTGTGACTTCAAAACTGAGGCCGTGGTATTGGCTGTTGCCGCGCGATTGCAGCTCTTCGACCTGCGTCAAAGTCGGGTCAGCGCGGAAGCGGCGAATCGCTTCCAGAGCCGCTTTCAATCCACTGGTCGCGTTGCTGGTCGAAGGATTATTCAAGCCAAAGCTGACGACAGCCAGACTGCCATCTTTGCCGGTAGTTGTTGGCGTTTGGCTCAGATTGAAGCGGACAACGTCGGCATTGCCGGTGGCGGTGATGGGCCGCAAGCCGGTCACCGGATCGCGGCGGTTGTCGAAATCGCGCGAGGTCAGGTAATTCGTAAAGTTGTCGAAGCCAGCGGGCAGACGCGCGGCATTGACATTGACTTCGCGCCACAGGTGCAGGCCGCGATTGAAGACGTAATTGACCTCCACTTTGAAACCGCGCGCCAACTCACGTTCAAAGCCGAATGTCGCTTGATAACTCTCCGGAATGCGAATGCCTTTGCTCAACCGCCGCAGGAACCCGGCTTCGCGCACGCCGAGCTGTTTGACGCGCGGATCGTCGGATTTAAGTGTGTTTGGGAATTGCAGGCTGCTGAGCAGTGATTTAGCGATGTCGTCGTTGGTGTCCACGGCAACAGTGCTGGAAGTCAGCAGAAAATCGTCCAGTGTTCGCAGCATCGCACGGTTATAAAAAATGCCGTAGCCGCCGCGCACGACAGTCTTGTTTGATTCGCGCGGAGACCACGCAAAGGACACGCGCGGGCCAAAGTTGTTGCGGTCTTCCAGAATCGTTTCGTTATCCCACCGCAGTCCCAGCGAAAGCGTCAGATTCCGCCGCAGCTTCCAATCATCCTGCGCAAAGATTCCGGCATACGTATTTTGCAATTCCGATTCGGTAAAAAAGCGATGCTGATAGCGCGACGGTTTGTTCGTCAGAAAGTCGGCGGGCGAAGCGAAGTTGAAGGTGCCGGTGGCATCGCTCAGATCAACGAAACGTGATCGGATGCTTTGGATGTCCGCGCCGAAACGCAGGCTGTGCGCTCCACGCGTGTAATTCAGCGTCTGCTGAAACTGGTAGCGCGTTTCGCGGCGATCAGTGCCGCTCAAGTTGCTGGAACCAGCGGTTAAGTTGCCGTGACGGGTCAGCGGATTGACGTTGCCATTGCCATTCACATCGCGCGGATCGTCAATGCTGATGATGACCACAGGATTGTCATTCGGCGGCGCGTCTGCGGGGATGAGCCGAGAGAACTGAAATCGAGTATTGACGACGATTCTCGGTGAAAGCACGAAGTTATCTCCGACAGCAATAGACTGGCTGTTGCGCCCTGTCTTGCGCAGCGTGTCCAGAGTGCGCCGCCCGCCGGGGAAGCCGCGTTCGTCGCGATTGCGCGCCAACGTGAAGATCGCGAATGCATTGTGATTGGCGTTCAAAAACAGATCGCCGCGCGTCTGCCACGTATGCGCGACGCGTGGTGTAGTCACTTGTTCGTCGTACAACCCGACTGGCGCGCCATCATTCACCTCAACGGGCTTTCCGTTTCTGTCCAGCGCAGTGAATCCCAGGTTCGCGCCCGTCGGCTTCGGCAAGGCGAATGCGGGATTGGCTGCCACCGGAACCAGCGCAGCAATCTCCGTGTGGTCGTAAATGTAATCGTGTTCATAGGTGCTGAAGAAAAAGAGCCGGGTGCGTTTGAGGGGGCCGCCCAAACTGACGCCAGGATTTTGATTTTGGTAGGGAAGGCGAGTGCCACGTTCCGGATCAGCGTTACGAAAGAATGGGTTCGCGTTCAGGCTTTCATCGCGGAAGTAATAAAAGGCCTGCCCATGAAACTGATTCGATCCGCCGCGCAGCCGCAGGTTCACGCGCCCACCTGAGGCGCGCCCGTACTCCGCCGAAAACTGATTGGTGATGACCTGAACTTCTTCGACCGCATGCGTTGATGGCAGGAAGCGCTCGCGGGCCGCGCGGTCATCGTTGTTGTCGAGTCCTTCGATAGTTAGGTTATTGGAGAACGGCGTGCCACCTGTCAGGCTGAAAATGC
>JBDSAM010000574.1:0-6628 GCA_039922135.1 Blastocatellia bacterium | reverse complement strand
ATCGTGGCGATCAACATTAGTACGGCTAAGGCCAGCACAGCCGCCAATAACCAAGCCCTTTTTTTCATAATCCCTTTTCTCCGCTTAAGCCTGCCAGTTCGGCCCTGCGCTCGAACAAGACTCGTTCACGGCTTGAATGGCAGCGCCCGGTAATGGAGACAGCGATGGAAAATCTTGGAATGGTATCGCTAGAGCAGAAGAGTAGCAGATAGAAGTTAAATGACTCAACCGTCAAAAATGGCAGGCGCGGCGAAATGACTGTCAACCCTTCGCCGCGCCCTTTTGATTTCTGTTCAGGCTTATTTCACTGCCGTGCCGATGCGGCCAAATCGGACGCGTGGGAAGCGGCTGCCGCCCTCATCCGCTCGCTTGCCTTGTGGATCGAAGGAAAGGTGTACGTACAGCGCGCGGGCAAAGATGTTTTCGCGTGGCACGAATCCCCAGTAACGGCTGTCCAGGCTATTGTCGCGGCTGTCGCCCATCACAAAGTAACTATTGGCCTCTACAGTTGTCGGTTCTTTGACGCCATATTTCATGCCCTCGGTCACATCAAACAGGTCATCGCCCGACGCGCGATCCGCGTCCAGAAAGACGCGATAGGTTGCGCCCTGCGGCTTCGGATCAACTTTGACAATGGGCAACTCGCCCTCGTCGCGATGGCCGTCCAATTTGACGTAGGCGCGCTCTTCGGGAATCTGTGTGCCATTGATGAAGACCTTCTGGCCTTTGACCTGCACGCTGTCGCCGGGCAGTCCGATCACACGCTTAACGTAATTGACCTTCGGATCGCTCGGCAGTTTGAAAACGATGATGTCGCCGCGTTTGATCTCGCGCGTTGGCAGCAGCTTGCCCAGCACTGGCGTCGGCTGGCCGAAGATAAACTTATTGACGAATAGATGATCGCCAATGTTGATCGTGTTTTGCATCGAACCGGTCGGTACGGCGACGGCCTGCGCAATAAAGGTCATCAGGAACAACGCCATAATCACCGTGATCAAGCCTTGTTCAAAGAATTCGCGAATGCCCGATTTCGGCGGGCCAAACATTGGTTGATTCGTTCTTGTGTCAGCCATAAGTTTTGATGATTCCACTCACTTCATTCGATTTTCAGTTTTGCGAAGCGGCAATTTACACTAACTTGCCGCCAACGGCCACATCTCGAACATCAGCAGCGTCCAGATCAGCTTGCGATGGTCGGCCTTGCCGCGTTCATGTTCATCCAACAAGCGCTGCACATAATCCACGTTGAACAATCCGCGCTGCCGCATTCGGTCGGGAGCGAACGTGTCGCGCACCAGCCCGCGCAGTTCGCCTTTAAGCCATTTGGCGACGGGCATGCCGAAGCCTTTTTTCGGGCGGTCAATCACGTCGTCGGGCAAACGCCCGCGCATCGCTTTTTTCAGAATGTATTTTCCGGTTAGGCCCTTCAGCTTCATTTCTATAGGCAGCTTCAGAACATATTCGACGAAAGTGTGATCCAGAAAGGGCGCGCGCGTTTCCAGCGAAGCGGCCATACTGGCGCGGTCAACTTTGAACAACACGCATTCGGACAGGTAATGCGTCGCGTCCAGCTTCATCATCTGTTCGATCAGATCAATCTTGCCGCCGCCGTTGCGATGAGAATCATTCAGGCGGTCGTAGCCCAAAACTTCATCAAAGACCTGTTCGTCGGGACAGGCGGCGATGATTTCCGGCCTGAGCAGGTCGCGCTGCTGGACGGCGTCGTACGACCCCATCCAGATGGTATGGCGCGTACCCGCCCCGTGCGAAGCGCCACGCACAAAGCGTTTGGCTTTGAAATCGAACGACAGGTTTTCCATCGAAACCGGCAGGCTGGCAACGGCAGGTTCGATCAGCCCGTTGCGAACGAAGCGCGGAATCATTTGATAGAGCTTGGCCATCCGATGCGCGCCATACGTCGGATAGCCCGCGAATAGTTCATCGCCTCCGTCGCCTCCCAACGCCACCGTCACGTGTTCGCGTGTGAATTTTGAAAGCAGAAAGGTCGGGATCAATGAACCATCGCCCAATGGTTCGTCCAGCAATCGCGGAATCTCCGGCACGATGTCCAGCATGTGGTGTTCGGTGAATCGCTTTTCGTAATGCTCCGTGCCCAGTTGCGCCGCAACTTTGCGGGCGTACGAAGATTCGTCGAATGATTTTTCTTCAAATGCGATTGAAAAGGTTTTGACGCGCCCCGATGCCGCTTCGCAGGCAAGCTCGGCCATCGCGCTGGAATCAATTCCGCCTGACAGCAGCACGCCTAGCGGCACATCCGCGACCAGCCGCATCCGCACGGCTTCCCCCAACCGGCGATGGACTTCTTCGGCGGCTTCGTCTTCGCTGATCTTCAACCGCTCGCCATCGTGGCTAATCTGCCAGTAGCGCTCGGTTCGCCATTTCCCGTTTTCAAAAATCAGCCGATGCGCGGGTTCCAGCTTCTGCACGCCCTCCAGCATTGTGTGTGGCGAAGGCACAAATTCGTATTGCAGATATTTGCGCAGCGCCAACAGGTTTATGCGCCGTTCGACGGACGGATGCTCGACCAATGCTTTCAACTCTGAAGCAAAGACGAAAGCTTCCGGCGTCTGGGTGAAATAGAGCGGCTTTTCGCCCATCCGGTCGCGGGCTACTAGCATTCTTTGCCGCCGCTCATCCCACAGCGCAAAGCCGAACATTCCGTTCAAATGCTGAACAAGTTCGTCACCGTAATCTTCGTACAGGTGAACGATGGTTTCGGTGTCGGAGTTGGTTCTCAGGTGATGGCCACGCGCCAGCAAGCGTTCGCGCAGTTCCTGGTAGTTATAAATCTCGCCGTTGAAAACCACCCAAACCGAACCGTCTTCGTTGCTGATGGGCTGATGGCCTCCGGCCAGATCAATGATCGAAAGCCGCCGCATGCCCATCGCGACGTTGCCGTTGAAATAAAAGCCTTCGTCGTCCGGCCCGCGATGAACGATAGCTTGATTCATCGCGCGAGCGATTTGCTCATTCGCAGGTTGTTGTTGGTCAAGATTGACGAATCCGATAATGCCGCACATAGTTTTTCAGAGCGCGTATGGTAGTTGGCCGCGCCCTTCATCAGCAAGTTATTAAAATTGACCTGTCTAAAGTCATGAGGAGGCAAAGATGAAGCGACCGATTCTGATCGGATATTGGCGCAGTAAACAAGAACCGAGTTGGCCCGACCCGGCGCGGTTTGTTGATCCGCAGTGGGAGCCTGAAATCAGAGATGTTGTCATTAAATACCTGGATGCCGGGGAAACGCTCAGTATGTGCATGGGAAGAAGCTGGTGCCGATTTCGCTGTCGCGAATATGGCCAGTGGGGCTTGGGTTCATCTACTTTGACGGACGGCGTTTATCTCTGGCCTAACGGCTTATCACATTACCTGGAAAAGCACGCGGTGCGCTTACCCCAGTCGTTTGTCGAACACGTCCTGCAACGAGCAAAACAACCAACGCGGTTGGAATCATTGCTTCGATGGCTTGCCGGAGAACCAGGTCCGGACTACGACGAAGATTGGTGGCGCGCCCAAACTGGTTTTACAGAGGGGGAATGCTTTCTCAGTCCGGCAGTCCCGGGAGTCGCATTTGCAATTCTGCCCCCACGCGAACCTGACACAACCATTTTGAGCTTCCTTCATCGTTACCGCTTTGTCCCTTATTGGCGGATTAATACGGAAGAATTTCTGGCCGAAGTTCGGATGGGAGTCGAATTCACTTCGAAAGAAAGCCTGGATCATTGGCGCTTCCGGGAATTAGCGGACAAGGCCGCCGATATCGGATTACAACTGAAATTTATCGAAGGCGAACCGCGATAATGAAGTTATACGGATTTGGAGAAAGGCTTTTTAGATATCGGCTCAACCATTTTTCGCTCAATGCGCCGGTGCGGAATGGGCGATGACAGCACAATCGAAGTCGCGGGCATGCCGTAAAAAGTCAGGCGATGAATGACCTTTTCCAGATGCGAAATCGAAGTCGCGTACACCTTCAGGATCAGCGAATCGTCGCCCGTCACGCGGTGGCATTCGATGATTTCAGGAATCTCTTTGAACATTGCATCCAGCTTTGGCAGCACCTGATGCGCCAAGCCTATGCGAATGAACGCCGTAACCTGAAAGCCAACCTTTCCCGGATTCACCTCAGCGCGGTAGCCGGTGATGATTCCGGCATCTTCCATTTTGCGCACGCGCTCCATGACGGCCGGTGTTGACAGCCCAACGCGGCGGCCCAGTTCGGCATAGGTCAGCCGCGCGTCTTCCTGCAACTCTTCCACCAAGTGCCAGCCGATGTCATCCAGCGGTTTTTCGTCGTTCATCCGTGGCTTCCTCTTCTTCAAAATTGAATCGCGCTTTCACAGTGTAAATCGGTTTGCCCTGTGATTCGTGATATGTGCGCACCAGCATCTCTGCAATCAAACCCATCAGGAAAAACTGTACGCCTAATCCCAGCATCATCATCGCCAGCACGGGCAGCGGCGTTTGAATGAAGTCCGCGTGCTTCGGCCAACTGGCAAACTTCATCAGACAGGCGAACGCGCCAGAAAAGATCGAAATCGCAAAAGCCAGCAAGCCCGCCCAGCCGAAGATGTAAATCGGCTTGGTCATATAGCTGGCCATGAATTTGATTGTTACCAGATCGAAGATGACTTTGATGGTGCGTGACAGTCCGTATTTTGATTCGCCTGCGGTGCGCGGGTAATGGGAGACGGGAATTTCAGCCACGCTTGCGCCCGCCCACGCGGCATAGATTGGGATGAAGCGGTGCATCTCGCCGTACAGGTTCACGTCTTTCAAAACTTCGCGGCGATAGGCTTTCAGCGAACAGCCGTAATCGTGCAGCGGCACACCACCAATGCGCGAAATCAGCCAGTTGGCAATGCGCGACGGGAATGTGCGAGTGATAAAAGCGTCCTGACGGTCTTTGCGCCAACCTGAAACCACATCGTAGCCTTCGTCCAGTTTTTCCAGCAGCCCCCGTATATCAACCGGATCGTTTTGCAGATCGGCATCCATCGGAATCAGGACTTCGCCGCGCGCGGCATCAATGCCAGCGGCCATCGCCGCCGTCTGGCCATAGTTGCGGCGAAAGGCGACCACTTTGACGCGCGAATCTTCGGCGGCAAATCGCTTCAGCAATTCCAGGCTGCCATCGCTGCTGCCATCGTCCACGTAGATCACCTCGTAGCTGTGGCCGAGCGCGGTCATGGCTTCAGTAATCTTGGTTTGCAACCGTTCCAGATTTCCTTCTTCGTTATATACAGGTAGGAAAAGAGAGAGCTTTGGATTCATGACTTTGTCTTTAGCTTACCTTGCGCACGACGCAAACAACCGAAACGCCAAATGGCAGCCGATGGTTTCGCAGCCAATTGGCTTCGTTGGAAAACAGCCCGGTTAGCAGTTTGTTGATCAGTGGATAATTAATGCGGTTTTCTGAAGCTTCGGTGCGGCCCAGCAGGTTCAGCAGTTTTCGACCCAACCAAATCGGCAAGAACATCGCGAAGTTGGAATAACTGATGCGCTCGACTTTCAATCCGGCTTGTTCAACCGCCGCTTGAAGCTGTGGCAGGCGATAACGCCGCTTGTGGCCGGATTGATCATCATTCGGCCCCCATAAGGCTTGAAACGCTGGAACATAGATGATTGCGGGCGCGCCAGTTTTCAGCACGCGGCGAATTTCGCTCAAGCCTTTTACGTCATCGTCCAGATGTTCAATCACATCCAATGCTGTCACCAGATCGAACGATTCATCAGCAAACGGCAGTTCCGTTGCGCTGGCGCATATCGTCCGCTGATGTCCACGCCGGCGCGAAAAGCCAAGCGGAATTAAGGCCAGATCAATTCCCTGAACTTCGCCATACTTGCGCAGATGATCCATCGTCGCGCCCGTGCCGCAGCCGATGTCCAGAATCTGCCTGTTTGGGTACGCACGCGCCCCCGCGTGCGGGTGTGGCGTAGGAACTTTTCCGAATACGACTGTTTGCGGGTCAAGCCTCGCACGCGGGGGCGCGTACGTACCCAGCGCATCTTCAATCTGCGCAAAGACCACCGCGCGCCGTCCGACGAACCACCAGTGATCGTCTTCGACATCGAAGATGATCCCGTAATTTTCCGGACGCATTGCCGCTTCGACAGCGCCTTTACTTTCCATAGCTCGCCTCCGCCTTGGTTGAGGTGTGGGCGAAGCCGCGCCAACTGTTGCGGTTGTGCCAGTGAATTTCGGCGCGCTCGGCCTTGGCATGATCAAACCATTCGTCAAACTCTTCGCGACGAATGTAAAACGCCACCGGCGCGGTCAAATGGTCGTGGACGATGTTGTGAATTTCGCGGAAAGGGAAGCGGGCGATGTAGCAAAGGTAATCGGCATAAAACAAATACCGTTTCAGTGCGGTGTTGCTCAGCGGCAGGTAGACCAGTTTCAGCGGCAGCCACAACGCCAGCGTCGGCAGGTAAGACAGGTAATACAGCGCGCGCATCGGCAGCTTCGATGTGACATGTTCGCGCAGCGGATTGATGAAGTTGACGATCCATTCATTGTTTTCGTGACCGTAAACCCAGGCTGAAACCGCGCCACCCGGTTTGACGTGCTTGACCAACGAAGCGAACCCCGCGCGCGGGTCGGGCA
>JBDSAM010000573.1:0-6316 GCA_039922135.1 Blastocatellia bacterium | reverse complement strand
TGAAAGCTTGCTCTGCGCCTCGGCCAGCAGTTCGGCGGCGTAGGGCGCAATCACGTCGCTTTCTTTTCCATCCGTCTTGATGATGAAGTCGCCGCTCTTGGCTTCTTTGTACTCCTTCATCGTGTCGAGTAGGTCAAGCGTGTTCTTAGCCCAGATGTTGAATGGATCGCCTTTGAAGGACTCTTCAAGCTCGGCGCGACCTTCTTCAAAATTGCCCATCCGTAGCAGGCCATTGCCCAAGGCCAAGTGCGATGACCACAGGCGCGGCGACAGTTTGATAGCTTCGCGCAGGAAGGTGACCGATTCGCGGTAACGGCGCGTCTGCGTGGCGAAATGGCCTAACACTTCGTAGAGCATCCCATAGCGCGGGTTGATGGCCAGCGTTGTTTTGAATTCGTTGTCGAACTCGCTGCGTTTGTCTTGCAGCCATAACATCGCGGCGCGCACGGCATGGGCGTCCAATGAATTTGGATTGATCTTTAGGGCTTCTTCGATCTGCGTAGCTGCTGAAGCTTGGCGTTCGCCTTCCAGATCAACCGTTACGGCGAAGACTTTTGCTTCAACGTAGTTTGGATTGATCTTCAATGCTTCGGCCAACTGCGCGTTCATCTCATCGCCGCCGCTGATACGTTTGTTCGACGCCATTCCTAAATGCAACCGTGCGCTATTCGGATTGATCTTCGCTGCGTCGGTAAAGAAGGATGCGGCATCTTCATAGTTGTATTTTGATGTATATAACTCGCCGCCGCCCAAATGCGCCTCGATATATTTTTCGTCCGCTGAGATGGCCTCCAGAAACATATCGTTCGCGTCTTTATACTTTTCCAGGTAGACCAGGGCATGCGCAATCATCGTCAGCTCTTCCGCTGAATCCACATCGTTGTCTTCGTAGTATTTGACCAACCCATTGAATACTTCGTGCGCGGCTTCTTCCTTGCCGGTCAGGTTCAGCAGTTCGGCGCGGCGAAAATCCGCGCGCAGCTTTTGCGTGTTCGGATCGGGATCAAGCTTCTTCTGCTCGGCTTTGTTTTTTTCTTTCTTTTCGCCTTTGGGCTGCGACTTCTCAATTGCCTGACTGACCTTCTCAAATTCAGTTATGGCTACCGCGTAGCGTCCGGTGGTTGCCATCACTTCGGCCAATGCCAATCGCGCCGAATAGCTTTCGCCTTTGGCCAAAAACTTCTTCGCTTCGTTTTCGGCTTCGATGTATTTGCCGGTTTCCAGATAGGCTTGGAGCAGGCCGCGTTGCGCGCGCTCGTCTTTCGCGTTCGATTGCAGCAGATTGGCGAAGGAGGTGACGGCGGCGGAGTATTTGCCGCCTTTCAACTCTTCTTCGGCGGAATCAATCGTCACCTGATGGGCCGAGACGCAAGCCAGACACAGAAAGAGAAGTGAGACGTTGACGAGGAACAACGCAGAGGCATTTCGGAAAAAAGAAGCCTGTTTAAGGATTGCACTCAACATCATAATGGCCTTTGCCCTTTGGTAAATCTGCCGTTTTCATCGCCTGCGCGCATGATTTCAGCCTGAATGTAGAACCTTTCCAGCCCAATCAGCGCAACTTGCGCGGCGGGCCTGCCAATAATTTGTTCGATCAATCGCGCCACTCGATCACGATCCACCAAGCCGGACTCTTTTAACAACCAGAACAGATCAAGCTGGTCTTTGCTGCGCTGCGAAAGATATTTCAAAATGACTAGCCATTCGGGAGTAACGATGCGCAGCCCGTCGCGCATTGTTTGAGCATCGCTGAGCGCAGCTTCATAAAAACCACGGAAATCATCATTCCTAACAGTCACAGTCACCGTGATCGTCCGCTGTCCTATTTGTACCAAGTAGCTTTCACCGCCAAAAGACAGTTTTTGTTCGGACGGAAGTTCAAGCGTGTTTGATGCAAGTAAATCCCCATCCTCTGTCGCGCGCGAATAACCGTAAACGTGCATTCCAATTCCACCGGTCAGCGCACAATCAATGCCTTCTTCTTTGGCTTGCCTGGAAATTCTTCTGGCAGCCTCCAAGCCTTCAGCGGTGGTTACTTCCTGTCTGGCCATCGCTGCTACGAACCTTTTTTGCAACTCCTCGATCATGACTTCTTTCCAGCCTTGATGGTTTGATTGAGTTTTGCCAGATCAATCAGCAGCTTCTCCAGTTCATTTTCGTAATCTTCTTCCTTGAACGTCGCCTTGCGTGTTTTCAGCTTTTCGACTTCTCCTTCAAGGCGCATCTTTTCGCTGTAAAGCTTCGCCAGCGCCACATCACCGCCGGCCTGTTGCTGGGGCAGGGAATCGAAGTATGTCAGCTTGGCCAGCGTTCCATCGCCTGCTTCGGCTTTCTCGTGGCCGGTGCCGTCGCCGTTGTCTTCGATCAAGGCGTGTTCGCTGACCAGAATCCCTTTCTTTTTGTAGCGGCTATCGGTCAATTTGGCGGCATATTCAAAGGCTTCAAGTACAGAAACGCGACCATTTTTGTCGGCGTCGGCTTCAGTATTGCCTAGCGCTGCGATGAAGTATTCGGCGAAGTGCGGAGCATTCAATTCCTGTCCGCTGCGTGTGGCGGTGATGACTATGCGGCCTTGCGCGGTGAGCGGCTTGACGAATTCGCCGCTGCCGCTGGCCGTATTGACGATGATGACGTTGCGCGTGGGCAGGGCGTTGAAGAGTTGCGCATAATCGCCCGCGCTTAAATCCGGCCCAACCAGATTGAACTTGGCTACCTTATCCACAAAGCTGCCGTGGCCAATGAAGAAGACGAAAAGTTGATTGTCGGCCTTGAGAGAGTTCTTCAATTCAACAAACAATTGACGCACGGCTTCGGCAGCCGCTTTGCGCTGGTTGCCGGTGGGCTTTTCGGTCAGCACGAAGACTTTGTCTTCAGCAAAGCCAAGCTGGCTGGTTAATGCTCCATCCAGTTTGGCCGTCCATTCGCCGAACTGTTTGGCATAAACCTCTTCGCCGCTGATGCCCGTGATGATGATGGCGACCTTGTTTGGGTCAGCAGGCAACTTCGGCTTCGCTTCGGTTTTGGCGGCTTCCTGCTTTACCTCCGGCGATTGCAGGATTTGGGTCTTTTTCGGCGCCACCGGCGATTCTTGAGCGCAGGCAGCAACAGCCAAAGTCAGTAGCAAACAAATTGTTTTGAGCAGATAACGCATTGGATAAATCAATCGGTTAAGCCAGTCCTCTTCGCTTCCTCAAAAACCATTCAGCACTGGCCAGTCCCACCAGCAGCATAAAATTGATCGGCATATCCCACAGGTCTTTGCTGACGCGTTCGGAGTTCTTGCCTTCCAGCATCGTGATTTCGTCCAGCAAGTCACCGGCCTTTGCCAGTGGAAAGTATTTGCCGCCGGTTTCACTGGCCACTCGCTTGAGCAGTTCGACGTTCTGTGCGGCGTCGTGGAATTCGCGTGAACGTTCAGTCACCAGAAAGCTGGATGCAGCAGTGCCCAGAGTTTCACCGCCGCGTTTGGCAACCGTTTCAATTCTGTAAAGACCAGTTTCGTCAGCGGCCAATTCGCTGCGGTAATCGGTTGAGCCTTCAGCCCTCTGACCGCCGGATGCGTTGCTGAAGTTGATCTTCAGCGGCAGTTCCATAGTTGCACCGGACGGCTTCGTTACCGTGACGGTAACCTGCGCATCGCGGATCGCATCAAATTTTTTGTCATTCGCTTCGCTGCGCAGACTGACCGTATCGCCTTGCACATACACATCCCGTTCAGAAGCAACTTCAAACTGTTTTGGCGTCGCGCTGACAATGTATCGCAGCAACTGACGCCAGAACGTTTCGTGATAGTTATTTTGCGAAGGGACTTCCATCCGCCAGCGCCAGGTGTCATTGCTGGTCAGCGCCAACGCGCGCCCGCGCCCGTATCGCTGTTCGATCAGCAGCGGCAGCGATCGGCTTTTGTCGGCTGTGCTGCGTGCTTCCAGGATGATTGTTGCGCCGGGTTTTATACCGGTCAGCATTTCCGGAACGGAGATAAGAGGTAGTTCGTCCCAAATTTTCGCGCTCTGGCTGCGGTCTTCGTTCAATCGTGTGACTGGGTGGGTGCGCCCACGCGAAGTCAGCGCGGCCTTGAAATTCTGAACGACCATCGTCTCAGTCTCTTCCACTTGATCGTTCAAGGTGACGGGCAGTAGGTCGGCGATTGGCGTTTGCGCGTACTTGCCTGAATCGAACGCGCGCGCGCCACCAATGGCCATGACGCCGCCGCCGCGACGCGCGGCGAACTGTTCGATGTTTTTCAGTTGATCGTAATTGAAAAAGTTGGCCTCGATACTGCCAAGAATAATGCCTTGGTAAGTGAAGAGTTCTTCGATGGCGGTTGGGAAGCCGGTGGTTAATTCGCTGCCCGATTCGACGCCCTGCCGGTAGAACTTGCCGTCCGCAGAGCGCAGTACGGAGACAAGAGTCAGGTTCTTTTCGGTCTTGGCTGTCGCAGCTTTACGAACGAATCCGTATTCCCAGCGCGGCTCGCCTTCGATGTACAGAATTTTTGGCTTGTCGTCGGTAACGGCAATCAGCGCGTCAATGGTGTTATTTTCAAGCGTCGTTTCGCCATCAAGCGGTTTGACCTCGAATGTGTAGCTGTGATTACCAACCGATGACGGCGTGAATTCGATGGTCAGGCTTTGCGCTTCCCCGCCTTTGACATCGAACTGCTGTGTCTTAATTGCTTTTCCATCCTCGCTGACGGCCAGGGAAATTTTGGTGTTGCTATACCCGCTCAACCGCACCAGCGTTTCAGCGATGATGGCTGAACCAACCAGTACGCGGCGTGGCGTAGTTACGCGAACAGTTTCGGCATCCTTGAAACGCGATGGATTGCCTACGCCGACGGTAAAGACGGGAATATTGCGCGAGCGCAATTCGCGAAGCTCGGCGCTCAAATCCTTTGGCGTGTTTGCTCCGCCATCGCTGACCAATACAATCGCGGATATTGGCGAGCCGGTAGAATCCTTGATCGCTTCGCGTAGCGCCCCGACTACGTCGGTTGCCTGGCCGTCGGCTTTCAGTTCGCTGACGTCTTTGATTTTCGACGCGTTGTTCGAAAATCCGTACAGGCCGACTTTGAATTTGTCGTTCAGGCTTTTCGAGAATTTGCCGTTGTCTGCCAGCAATTCCTTGGTCGCATCAATGCGGCTGCGATTGTTTTCGTCGGCCAAGGTCATGCTGCGTGAATTGTCTGTCAGAACAGAAACGCTGGTGCTTTTGGGGATGATGGAGGGAATGACGACGACGGGGCGCATCAGCATAATGAAGATCAGCGCCAGCAAACCGGTGCGCAAGGCAATCAATCCCCACTTGCTTTGATCATTGATGCGATAACCCGGACGGATGTAGAGAAAGTAAATCAGCGCGCCAATCGCCAGCGCGAGCAGAAGCACCAACAGCCACGATGGGCGATTGGCAAAACCGAAATTGCCTTTGGCAAACGTTGACCACTTATGCTTGAAGAAGAACTGCACAAAACTATCCATTCAGTTTGACTCCGGTCGCTCTGACGCCGCATAAAATTTCCGCTCCGGGTGGAAGCCTGCTGTTTAGGTGACACGCAAGATGTTGCACGTGAGGATTGTGATTATAAACAACGATTTAGGCCTGCGTAAAACTATTTGCGCCGCGCCGTGCCGAAATGGTGGAATTACGCGTCTTTCGAACCAGCAATCAACACTTTTTGAAGGAGAACCACCCAAATGAGCACGATTGAATCTCCCCACGCTTCAGACTGGCGAACAATGCGGTTCCGGCTGCTGGGCATTTTGCCGCTGCTGTTTTTTCTGGCGCGCGTCTTTGAATACGCTTACCGGGCAAAGACCCCTGAGCAGATTTTATGGAGTTGCCATATTTCAAATCTGCTGTTGGCGATTGGATTGTTCATTGCATCTCCACTGTTAATTCGCATCGCCGTCTTTTGGCTTATCCTGGGCCTGCCGCCTTGGGTTATTGACATGGTTGTCAGCAAACTGGTCACGCCGGTTTCGATCTTTTCTCATTTGGGCGGGTTCGTCGTGGCGATGGTGGCGATCTATCTTGTGCGGGCGAAACGTGGAAGCTGGCTGCCATCGCTGCTCTACTTTGCCGTGTTGCAACAGATCACTAGGTTTGTCACCGTGCCCGGGCCATATACCAACGTCAACGTCGCGCATTTCGCTTACGGCGGAATGAAGGGTTGGTTTGCGCACTACTGGATATACTGGCTGGCAAATACGGCAGTGGCGGCAGCGGTGTTGTGGCTGATGGATTGGGCGTTGGCGAAGCTATTCCCGCTTCGCAAAGATTGAATGTGCTACACGTCTTGGGGAACGGCGTTTAG
>JBDSAM010000572.1:0-6007 GCA_039922135.1 Blastocatellia bacterium | reverse complement strand
CCATGCGGTGCCGCGTGCCGATTGTTTACCTGGTAGATTCGGCTGGCGTGAACTTGCCGTATCAAGATGGCGTCTTCCCGGGACAGTATGGCGCGGCTAGGATTTTCTTCTACAACTCGATCATGCGGCGTTACCTGAAAGTGCCGCAGATTGCCGCAGTGATGGGGCAATGCGTGGCCGGCGGCGCTTATTTGCCCGCGCTGTCCGACGTAATCCTGATGGTCGAAGGCACATCTTTTATGGGCCTGGGAGGGCCGAATCTGGTTAAAGGCGCAACCGGGCAGAAGGTAGATGGAGAGACGCTGGGCGGCGCTCGGATGCACAATGCGATTTCGGGTGTCGCGCATTACCGATCCAAAAACGACGAAGAGTGCATCCGGCAAATTCGCGACCTGATTGCGGAACTGCCACCGAAACCAGCGCCCAAGGCCAACATCGCAGCCCCCGTTGAATCAGCGCGGCTCACCACGGACATGTACGACATCCTGCCAGCGGATCACCGCGCGACGTATGACGCGCGGGCAATGCTGAATTGTATTTTTGACCGTGACAGCTTCGATGAATTTCAGGCCGACTTTGCCAAAGAGATGATCGTCGGCCACGCGCGCATCTGCGGCATCAGCGTCGGCATTATCGCGAATAATCGCGGCCTACTGCCGCCACCTGCGCCGGGCAAGCCGCCCAGATTCGGCGGGATCATTTATACCGAGAGCGCCGAAAAGACCGCCTACTTCATTGATACTTGCAATCGCCACGGCACGCCGCTGGTATTTATTCAGGATGTTTCGGGCTTTATGGTGGGCGTTGAGGCTGAACAATCCGGCATCATTCGCGCGGGCGCGCGCTTCGTCGAAGCCATGGCCACGGCTACGGTGCCGAAGCTTGTCATAACGATCAATCACGCCAGCGGCGCTGGCTATTATGCGATGGCCGGGCAGGGCTTCGATCCGGACTTCATCTTCACGCTGCCAAACGGGCGGATGGGCGTGATGGAAGGCGAATCGGCGGTGATGGCGTTGTTCGCAGCACAACTTGAAAAAATAAAGGCTGCGGAGAAAGAGCCAAACGAAACCCTGCGCGCGGAAATGGATCGCGTCCGCGCCGAATATGAACGTCAACTGGACGCGAAGTTCGCCGCCGCGCGCGGCTTTGTGGATGCCATAATAGCGCCGGAAGAGATCAGGCCGGTGCTGGAACTGGCCTTGCATACCGCGCTCAATAATCCCGGCATGCATCTAGGCTTTGGGATATAAATCAATGGCTTTAGGATTCAGATCGAAGTGTTACTCTTACAATCTGATAAACAACCGATAAGGCAGAAAACAAACAACTCGAAAGGGGAAACAGAATGATCAAGCTCAACGACGCACGCCGAATCATTGCCGCGGCTGAGGCCAAAGCAACTGAAATCGGCCAACCAATGAATATCGCAGTAGCCGACAGCGGCGGCAATTTAATCGCGCACGTCCGTATGGATAATGCCTGGATCGGCAGCATAGATATTTCCATCAAGAAAGCCTATACATCGCGCGCCTTCGATATTGCCACCAAAGATTTAGCCGAACATAGCCAATCAGGAGGGCAGTTTTTTGGAATTCATGCCTCCAACAACGGACGAATCATGATCTTTGCGGGAGGGATCCCTCTTAAACAAAATGGCGTGGTGGTCGGGGCCATTGGCGTCAGCGGCGGGTCAGGGGAGCAAGACCACGCTGTCGCAGAAGCGGGCGCAGCAGCATTTTAGTGGGGATTTCAGAAATAACTCCCTCTGCATTCTCCATCAGCTATTGACCATTTTCCATTATTCGACAGGGAGTGCCCTTGATCGTGAATGAGTACCGGGCAATGTCAAATGGATAATGAATCTATTGGGACTGCCTTTTGTGGGGCGATTGGCTAAATCGCTCCACTTGCATTTGAGGAGAAATTGTTTTGATTGAACTTTACTTGATGCGTCACGGAATCGCCGCCGACTTGGGGGAAGGCGGAATCATCAACGATGCAGATCGCCCGCTAACGCCTGAAGGCCGCGCGAGGATGAAGCAATCTGGCGCCGGATTGCGCGAACTTGGGGTAAAGTTCAATGCGATTTTGACCAGCCCCTTGCTGCGCTGCAGGCAAACTGCCGAAGCCGTCGCCGAAGTGCTGGAATTGCAGCATCGCGTCAAAATCATTGATTCGCTTGCGCCCGGCAAAGCCTTTGCCACAGGCGAAGGCGGCCACGCGGAAATCTTTCTGGAACTGGGCGCATACCAATTCGACAAGGCATTGCTGGTCGGCCACATGCCCGATTTGTCGGAACTGGCTTCATTCCTGCTGGCGGGCAATCGTAATCTCAACATTGAATTCAAGAAAGGTTCGCTTTGTGCAATCGAGGTGACCAGCCTGCCGCCGCGCGGCCCTGGTCTGCTGCGTTGTTTGCTGGCTCCCAAGCAAATGCGGGCAATGGCAAAAGGAAAGTGAGTCGGCATGCCAACCGTGAGCAAGGTGAATAACAATTATGAATCCCTGGCACGATGTTGATCTAGGCGATGAAGCGCCGGAAATCTTCCGGTGCATCATCGAAATCCCCATTGGATCAAAGGTGAAATACGAGTTGGATAAGGTGACCGGGCTGTTAAAAGTTGACCGGGTGCTTTTCAGCTCTGTGCATTACCCGGCAAATTACGGTTTTCTACCGCGCACCTACTGCGACGACAACGATCCGCTGGACGTGCTGGTGCTAGGCCAGGTCGAAGTAGTGCCCCTCTGTATCATGCGCGCCAAGGCCATCGGCGTAATGCAGATGATTGATCAAAACGAAGAAGACGACAAAATCATCGCCGTCCACGCTGACGATCCGGAATACCGCGATTACAAAGACATTTCCGAACTACCTGAATATCGGCTGAAATCGGTGCAGCGTTTTTTTGAAGACTACAAGGCACTGGAAAACAAACAGGTCAAAGTCGAACGATTCATGGGCCGCTTCGATGCGGTTAACATCATCGAACGCAGCATCAAACTCTACGACGACATGCGGCCAAAGCTCATCGAGTCAACCTTCCATCGTTAACTGCTGGCCTTACCTACTGCCACGCATCCCCAAAGCATTCATTTCGTATTTCAACGTCTCTCGCAGTCCCCCCTCCAAAGGCCGAGCCGTGAATCCCAATTCGCGCTTGGCCTTTGCGCTGCTGCCCAGATAGGTTGCGCCCGCCGATACGCGCAGCGTTTCTGACGAATACTGTTCTGGCACGGGCACAATCTTTTCAATCACGCCCACCATCGCCGACATCGCACGCAACATCGCGGGCGCGGCTTTCATTCGCGGAGCTTTGATGCCGGTGATGCTTTCGGCAATTTGCAACGCATCGGCCAGTGAATGCACCGGCCCAGCGATGATGTAACTCTCGCCAACCCTTCCCTTTTCCATAGCCTGAATGTGGCCGCGCGCCGTGTCCTCCACGTGTGCCCAGCAATACGCCGTCTTGTCGGGAACCATTGGCAGCTTGCCTTGCAGGTATTGCCGCAGCACATCGCCAATCGCGCTGGTATCGCCAGGGCCGTAATTGACGCCGGGTTGCACAATCACCAGCGGCAACCCATCCTTCATCATCGGAACTGCGACTTCGTAATGGGCGCGCCATTTTGTCTTGTCATATTCGCTCAGGTGTTCGCCGTCGAAGTAATAGCTTTCATCAACGGCGCGACCGCCCGTGTCGGAATTGACGGCCAGTGTGCTGGTGTAAACGCCTTTAGGCACGTGTAACTCTTTCATCAATTCCAGCACGTTGCGCGTGCCTTCGACATTGATGGCTTCAGCAACGCTTTTGTCCCGCGCACCAATCTTGTACCAGGCGGCGATGTGATAAACGCCGTCCACGCCGGTCACTGGCTGTCGCATGCTCTCTTTGTCTGTGATGTCGCCTTCGGCAAGTGAGACGCCGAGTTTGGCCAGGCCCTGCGCATTCGATGTTGAGCGGACAAGCGCGATGACTTCGTGCCCGGCTTCAATCAATTGCCGCGCGACGCGACCGCCGATAAAGCCAGTGGCACCGGTAATGAAGTATTTCATTTGGGGATGTTTCTCCTAATTCTACTTTTTCAACCAGGCGTCTGAGATGGCAACTTCGACTTCGACGGGCACGCGTGGCAGGAACTCTTTTGCGCCAGCAATCATTTCGTGCCGGACAATTTCTTTCACTTCTTGGGCAATGGCCGCATCGCATTCAACAACCAGTTCGTCGTGAATTGAATTGACAATGCGCGCGTCCAGGCCAAACAAGGTGTCATCCAACAGACGCATCGCACGTTTGAAGATGTCAGAAGCCGTGCCCTGAATTGGCGCGTTTTTGCCAACGCGGCGCAAAGCGGCCAGTTGCGAACGGTCATTCGTATCCAGCGAAAACTTCCACATTCGTCCCGACGCCGTTCGCGATAAACGATCCCGCACGGCGCTCTCGGCGGCGTTGTGCAGAAATCGCGCGACGCCTGAATACGCTTCGAAGTAACGGTCAATCATGCCTTGCGCTTCCTGCACGCTGACTTTGATGCGGCTGGCTAAGCCTTCAGCGCCCATCCCGTACACCAAGCCATAGTTCAATCCCTTTGCGCCTTCGCGCTGGCGCGGAGAAATATCCGCCAGCGGAATGTTCAGCATCTGCGAAGCCGTCGTGCGATGCAGATCAGCGCCGGAACGAAACGCTTTCAGCAACGCCTCATCGTTGGCCATATCGGCCAGGATGCGCATTTCGATCTGCGAATAATCCGCCACCACCAGCTTGCGCCCCGCTGGCGCGCGAAAGCATGATCGGTATTCTGGCGTGTGTGGGATTTGTTGCAGGCTGGGAGAAGAGGTCGTAATGCGCCCGGTCGGCGTGCCGATCTGCCGAAAGTCCGGGTGAAGCCGCCCCGTAGTGGGATTGATGTATTCCAGAATGTTTTCGCCAAATGACGACAGGTTCTTGCTCAGGCCGCGATGTTCTAACAGCTTGGCGATGACCGGATGTTCGCCGACCAGCTTGCTCAATGTCCATTCGCGCGTGTCAGCGATTTCGATGCCGATACGCGCTAGCGCTTCTTTGACCTGCGATGGACTGTCCAGATTGATCGGTTCAGGTTCACCAAACA
The DNA here is from genome assembly GCA_039922135.1 of Blastocatellia bacterium. GTDB lineage: Bacteria > Acidobacteriota > Blastocatellia > RBC074 > RBC074 > RBC074. The sequence continues at coordinate 895 of JBDSAM010000572.1, read as the reverse complement.
AGTTCATCTGCGCAGCGCCAGCGCCTAGAACTTCTTGTAATTCGCTGGCAACGGCATCGCGTTCGATGGTCATCTTGTTCATCAATTCGCGCCAACGGCCAACATCCAGATGAACCCCTGCCAGTTCCATTGCCGCGATGGACAGCACGCAGCCGAATTCGATCTCCGCCGTGATCAGCAAATCTGTCTCATCAAGCTTGGCCGCCAGCTTTTCGCGCAGCGGCACCAACACACTGGCATCGCGCGCCGCATATTCAAGCTGATGTTCGCTTAATTCGCCCGCCCAATTGCTGCGCTGCTGCTCCTTGTTTATTTCCACGTCGAGGTAGCGGTAAGCGACGGGAGCCAATCCGTGGCGGTCATGTTCATTTCCGGCACTGATTAATGTGCTGGCCAGATAAGTATCGAAGATGCCATTTAGTCGCACGCCGCCAAGATGCTTCATCAAAAACTTCGCATCGAATTTGGCGTTGTGCGCGATCTTGACGGGCTGTTCGGCGGCGATCAGTTCCAGCAAGGGTTTTAGCTGTTCAGTGGCAAATCGGAAGCAATCAATGACGTAGGAAGTTTGCGGCGAGGCCAGTTGCAATAAACGAAGCCTCGAGGTGTGCGGATCGAGGCCGGTCGTTTCCGTGTCCAGACCAATCGCGGGTTGAGCACGTAAATCCTCGGCAATCTGCGGCAACTCATCCGCGCTGGTAATCAATCTATAGTTCGTGTTCATCAGACACAAGCATACAAATGGCTTCACTGACGTGGCAAGCAGTACGGAACCGGGAGCGGTGGCGACCGGGTGCTGCCGGAACGTGCACCCAACGAACCACCAGGTCGCTACCGCCCGGAGGGATCCTAACTGACAGGGCAATCGCATCATAAATGTTGAACTTATTGGGTG
>JBDSAM010000571.1:0-6736 GCA_039922135.1 Blastocatellia bacterium | reverse complement strand
GATAACGGCTCGAAGAATCAATGCTAAAGCTGCGCGGCATCGCCTCAGTCGGAATGGTTTCAATCAGCGTTAAAGTGCCATCCGCTGCATTGACCTTGAAACCCATGAGTGTGTTCGTCGTGCGGTCTGAGCTGTAAAGGAATTTGGCATCAGGTGTAAGGTGCAAATCGGCGGCGGCGATCCTGCCCGTTGTTCCGGGAGGTAATCCGTTGACCGATTGTTTCTCCTTGAGCTGCCCCTTGCCGGAATCGTAATCAAACACGTGAATTGCCGCATCGAGTTCGCCAAGAACGTACACGAGCCTGCCGTTCGGATGAAAGACAAGATGGCGCGGGCCGGTCTTGGCTTTGACTGAAACCGACGGCGGCGCATTCGGCTCAAGCTTTCCTGTCTTCGCATCGAACTTGAACACATTGACCAGATCGTTGCCCAGCGTCGCCGCCAGCACATAACGATTTTTCGCATCCGACAGAATGGAATGCGCGTTCGTCTGGTTCTCTAAAACCTGCTGCGTTGGCCCGATCACGCCGCTCACACCAATGGGGCTGACGGTGAACTTATGGCCAGGATAAGAAGCCGCGAACAGAAAGCGACCTGTGTGATCGGTAGCGATGTACAGCATGCTGTCCGTCAGCGGCCCGCTGCCAATCAGTTTGAGCTTGCCGCTTTTCGGGTCAATCGCGAACGTGGTGACGCTCTGCGGTTGCCCGCGCGACGCTACAAACAGGAAGCGGCGATCAGGGCTGACTGCCATCGGCGTTGAGCCGCCGGATTTGACGATGCCTGGAATCACAACCATTTCGATCAGCGTCAACTCGCCCGTCTGCTGATTGAGTTGCAGCACGTAAATGTCGTTGCTTTCAGCATTCCCGACATAGATGAATGTGGCCGCCAGCACGGGCGAAACCAGCGCGGCTCCTGCAACAGTTGCCGTCGCGGACAGTGCAACCCACAATATCTGACTAAATATTTGACGCATACTCACTTCCTTGTTGCTTACATACGCACGAACTGCCCGAACGCTCACTATTCTCGCGTAATGAAGTTGTCCGTGTTGAACAGCACGCGCGCGGCAGCGGTCAGTGCGGCGGATTGTGCTTCAGTCAACCCGGCCTTCGTCAAATCTTTGTTCACCATCGCCGTCGCCGAAGCGGGTTGACTGGTAAAGCCCTGCACCTGCCGTTCGACGTAACTGCGCAGGGCGGAAGCTTCTGTGGCGTTGGGCGGACGGCTGAAGCAAAGCGCAAACGCATGGCGCAATCGCGCATCCAGCGTGGCGGCAAAATCCCCCGGCACATCGCGCACCAAACGTGCAGTCAACCCTTGCGCGATTTCCAGGAAGGCTGAGTCATTCGCCAGCGTCAGTGATTGCAAAGGCGTATTCGAGCGCTGACGCCGCGTGCAAACGGTCTGAAAATCGGGCGCGTCAAATGTCGTGAACAACGGATACGGCGCGCTGCGATAAAAGTGCGTATACAACGCGCGGCGAAAACGTTCCGGGCCCATCGCCGCCATCCAGTTCTTTTTGCTCTGCGTGAAGGTATAGACGCCCTCAGGTTGCGGCGGACGCACACTGGGGCCGCCGATGCGCGGGTTGAGCAAGCCGCTGGCGCTCAATGCCGCATCGCGCACGATTTCAGCTTCGACGCGAAAGCGTTCCTGCCGCGCCAGCAACAGGTTGCGCGGATCGGTTTCGCTCAAGTCTTTGCGCGCATCCGATGCTTGCCGATACGTCGCGCTGCCCGCGATCAAGCGGTGCATGGCTTTCAGGCTCCAGCCTTGCCGGATGAATTCGCTGGACAACCAATCCAGTAATTCCGGATGCGTGGGCGGTACGCCTTGCGTGCCGAAATCCTCTTCGGTTTCGACGATGCCGCGACCGAAATAGCGCATCCAGACACGATTCATCGTGACGCGAGGCGTCAATGGATTGGCCGGATTTACTAGCCACTCGGCGAGATCAAGGCGCGTGCGCCGTTTGCTGGATTCAGGCAAGGCGGGCGCAATCGCGCTGAGAACGCCCGGTTGCAACAGACCCGCCGCTTTGTCGGGACGCGTGAAATCGCCGCGCGTGAAAATATACGATTCACGCGGCACGTTAATGTCACGCATAACCATCGCCATGACAGCATTGCCCGCCTGCTTTTCACGGACAGCGCGCGCCGAAGCGAAGGCCGCATCAACCCTGGTTTGCTGTTCGGGTGAACGTGCATTGAGCGGAAGTTTCAAAGCTTCGAGCAAAGCCGCTCCGCGCTCATCGTGCGGAGTTTCCGTCGCGACTTCGATTTTGAAATGACCGATGCCATGCCCCGCGTCGGCTTCATGCCGCATAATGAATTGTATTTGGCGGCTGGCAAATTCTTTCGGGCGCGTATAGACAAACACGGCTTCGCGCGGCTTCGCACTGTCATTGCTCGCGTTAATTGACCAGCCCGTGCGACGGTCGCCATCGCTGGCCGCGCGTGCCGGATAGGCGCTTTGTTCGTCATCAGCAGTGGGGGCAAAAGCTTCGTTGAATGCATGCCGCCCGCCTTCGCTATCAATATAAAATTCGCTCAAAGCGAACGAACCGTCCACCGCCAGTCCGGGTCCGTTTTTCGGCAAAGCTTCGTGGGGCAGCACGCGCAAACGCACCGCAGCGACACGCGGCGAATCAATTCTTACCAAAATGCGGTAAGCGTCGTTTGCCGAAGCGTTCGCCGTAATCAAAAACGAACCATCATCCAATTGCCTCAATTTGCCCGCGGCTTCGGTGTCAACTTTTACGCTTTCAAACGAATGCCATTCGACTGACTTTTCCGGAGCCGTCACCGCCGGATTCTTTTCAAGCCGCGCGATTTCCGTGCGCTCCCAATCGCCTTGCTTCAACTCGCTACGCACTTCGCCGCGCATTGGGCTACGCCCGGCGAGCGGCTCTTCGGCTGCTTCCGCTGGCGTTTCCGGCTTGCCGAACATTTCGCCGCGCCGGACTGGCACGGTCGGGCCTTGATTGTTGACATCCATCGTCGAGTTAAAAAACGCGAGCATCTGGTAATACTCTTTGTGCGTGATGGGGTCGAACTTGTGCGTATGGCATTGCGCGCAGCCTACGGTTAGCCCCAGCCAGACTGCGCTCGTCGTGCTGACACGATCCATCACCTGTTCAACGCGCGCCTGTTCGGGGTCAACACCGCCCTCTTCGTTGATGACCGTGTTGCGGTGAAAGCCTGTGGCTACGAGTTGCGCTTTCGTCGGATTCGGCAACAGGTCGCCTGCCAGTTGTTCGATGGTGAAACGATCAAAAGGCTTGTCCTCATTGAGCGCCTGAATCACCCAATCGCGGTAAGGCCACATCACGCGGTCGCCATCAATCGTGTAACCGTTCGAATCGGCGTAGCGCGCCTGATCGAGCCAATGGCGGCCCCAGCGTTCGCCGTAATGCGGGCTGGCCAGCAAGCGTTCGACCAAAGCGTTGTAAGCTTCATCTTTATTGCTTGCACTTGCCTTGATGAAGGCCTCGACTTCATCCGGCTGCGGCAACAGACCGATCAGGTCCAACGACAACCGCCGGATGAGCGTGCGCGGATCGGCTTCGGGCGATGGCGCAATGCCTTCACGTTCCAGCCGCGCCAGGATGAAGCGATCAATCTCATTTTGCACCCACTGCCCGTTCTTCACTGCGGGCAGCGCGCCTTGTGCAAGCGGTTGAAAGGCCCAATGCCCTTCGTATTTCGCGCCCTGCGCAATCCAGCGCCGCAGCATGTCAGCTTCTTGTGCAGTAACGGCAGGTTTCTTCGCGCTTGGCGGCGGCATCACCTCGCCGGTATCGTGCGCCATGACACGCCGCAGCAATTCGCTCTCGTCTGGCTTGCCCGGCGTGATGGCGCGATAGCCGCCGCGATCTTTAGTCGCGCCCTCGAAAGTATCCAGGCGCAATCCGGCCTTGCGGTTCTTCTCGTCCGGCCCATGACAATAGAAGCAACTGTTGGACAGCAACGGGCGGATGTCGCGATTGAATTGAACATCTTGCGCTGCATATGCAGTCAGGCGCGGCGCACGCCACACCGCACAGACCACGAAAGCGAGCAGCAGCAGACTTACGCAGAGTTTTAGTCGTCTCATAGCAGGCTCACAGTGATGAAAGTTAGGATACCGAGATACCTTCGACTACCTCATACAAATGAGCGTCGAACGTTGCAATTTCACCGATTGGCTTCATGTGTGCGGTAGCTTCGGGATTTTTCAGCATCGCTTCAAAATCCTCACGGCTACGCCACTGAGCGTAATTCGCCACGCGCACGCCATCTGCGCTTTTATGAATGTTAGCCGATACGAAGCCGGGCAGCATCTTCATCGTTTTTTCAGTCGCCTCGACGAGCATCTCAACCAATCGTTGTTGATTCTCAGGCTCGACAGTGAAGACGTTGATCAGCGTGACTACTTTGTTGTCCTTCGAGATTGTCGTCATAGATCCTCCTCTTTTCGTTGGTAGTTGTTCAAGGGGGAAGAGGTTACCGCGCCGGATCGCGCACGTTGCTGTCCGCGATCCGGCCTTCTCATTGCTAGAGTCTCTTCTCCCACTTTGCTGCTCCCAGCTCAGAACAAAAACTTCAAAGCAAGCTGAATCTGACGCGCCGGAAACGCGCTGCGAATCGTGCCATAGGCGATGCTCGACCGATTGCCGTTCGGCTGGCGGAAGTTGGTGTGGTTGAGAACGTTGAAAGCTTCGGCGCGAAATTCCAGGCGCTTGCCTTCACCGAAGACGGCGAAAGATTTGTGCAGGCCCAAATCGGCAGTAAAGAGACTCGGCCCGACCACGATGTTGCGTCCGGCGCTACCGAAGGGCTGGCTGCGATCCGTCGGAATCGCAACGGCGGCGGGGTTCAGGTAATTATCCACCGACCGCTGGTCTGCTGGCGTCAATGGGTCGTCCAACAGATTGGGCCGATAGGCGAGCGAGGTGCCAACGACGAATTGCGCGGAGGGGCTGTAAACCAGGTTGATCGGCAATCCGCTGGTCATCGTGTTGATGAGCGTGACGCGCCAGCCGCCGAACGCCAGATCCACCGGATTGAGACTCGCGGCGGCTTTGCGCCCGCGACCGAAGGGCAATGCGTATACGATGCTCGTCGTGTTGTTGAATTTCTGGTTGTAGCTGGACACGGCTTTGTCCGCAGCCAGATTGCGGATGTTGGCGCGTGAGTTATCGCCGCCGAAAGATTCCAGGTGTCCGGCGACGTTATCAATCGCCTTGCCGAAGGTGAAGGAGTTGAGCAGGTAAAGCCCGTTGGTTGCGCGCCGCTCCAGCTTGATCTGCAAAGCATTGTAACTTGCAACTCCGCCGGGAAAGGAAATCTGAATGAACGAGTAACCTGGAATCGGACGCCGCTGTTGCAACGGCGTGCCAGCCGTCGGGTCGCTAGTGTTATTCGGACGCGCCTGGTTGTAATCGCCCAGAATGATCAGCTTCGTGCTGCGATTGCCGGTATAGGCGACATCGAGTAACAGGTTGTGCGTCAGTTGGCGTTGAATGGTCAGATGGTAACTTTGCAAGTAACTGGTGCGCGAATCGCTGGGCGTGAAGTTGACGCGCGCCGTCAACGGATTGAAGCGTTCCGGCGCGGTCAAGCCCTCAGGGTAGCCTTGCTGCGTCGTGCGGAAGCAACCGACAAAATTATTGCCGGTGCAAAAGCCCTGCGAAACCTGTTGCGTGATGATGGCGTTGACGACGTTCGGCCCGTTGTAAGCCAGCAGGTTTTCGCCGCCCAGCCGGTTGAAGTGAATATAGCTGACGCCATAACCGGCGCGCAGCACGGTGCGCGGCAAAATGTTGTAAGCCAGCCCCAGACGCGGCGCAAAGTTATTGCGGTCGGGATTGACCAAGGCACGATCAGCCAATGACCCATCTTTGGCCTGGATCAGCGTCTTCGTGGCCGGATCGAAGTTACTCAAATGGTTATCGCTCTCGTATTGCGGCGTCGCGAATTCGTAGCGCAAACCGAGGTTCAACGCCAGTTTCGCATTCACCTTGAAATCGTCCTGCAGGTAACCGAAATGCATGCGCTGGCGATAATTGACTACCACCAGGTTATTCAATTCGTACTGCGAGCGCGCGCCGAAAAGGAAATCAGCGATGTTATAAACATTGTTGCTCGCGCCTGACGGACGGCTGAATTGCCCGCTATAAGTGTCCTGCCCGAATTTCGGATGGAAGTCTTCGATCTCGGTATTGATCGCCTGATATTCATAGCCCGCCTTCAAGCTATGGCGTCCGAGAATGAACGTATAGTTGATGCGCGGGTTGACGATGAAGGGATGTTGAAATTGCGGGTTGCTGGTTTGCCGCCCCAGCGCCGTGTAACCACCAATGCTTTGAGTATTCAAACCACCCGCAAAAGCAGGATCGGTCGGCAATCCGCCGATGCCGTAAAGTTCCAGCAAGTTTGGGCCGCCAATGCCCGCCGGAGTCTTGCCCGCTTTGGTGCGCGAAATGCCGAGCCGCACTTCCACGAGCGATGTCGGCGTCAGGCTGTAAGTGAATCCGGCGGCGAGTTGTTGATTCAGCACGCGGACGTAGGAGTTGCTGTTGCCGCCCGACGGGCCGCCGATCACGGGGGCCTCGAAATTATTGAGCTTGCGCTGGCTGATGCGCGCAAACATCGTCATGCGCGCATTGAAATTGTGATCAATCTTCAAATCGCCTTTGTCGTTGAAGAACTGGCTGCGGGGCAGATTCTCGTAGTTGAGGGTGGCCGAC
>JBDSAM010000570.1:0-4879 GCA_039922135.1 Blastocatellia bacterium | reverse complement strand
CAACGAAGGCATCCCCATCCCGCCGCGCCCGAAACTGGAAGAGCGACGCGAATTGCCAACCAGGGACGGCAGCGGCGGCGTTCGCCCGACCGCGCTGGCGATTCTCCGGCGACCATTCAATTGATCTTGCTCGTGGCGACGGGACGCGAAACAAGAGGCTCTCTTAATCACGCTCTAAATTCAGCCGCTGATCGTCATACAACCGTATGCGGCCGGCGGCTTGGCATTTGGCCAGCAGGATAATCTGGCCGGTGTGATAACTGAAGTGTTCAACCACATGAAAGACCGCATCAAGCACCGTTTGTGCGTAGCCTTGCGGCACGCATTCGCGCTGTAATGGCGCGTCAGATTGCATGGCGGTTAGTTCCCTTTCCAAACCTGCAAGAACTGCATCCACTTCTTGCAGTGTCTCCGCCAACAATGCCATCAACTCAGGTGTGCTGATCCCGTCGCGTTCAGCGAATTCAGCCGCGCGCTGGCGAATGTCCACTGCACCGCCGACGCCAGCGATCATCCACTGGCGCATGTTGCCCGCCAGATGCAGAATCAGATTGCCAATGCTGTTACTTGCCTCGTTCGGACGCCACCAGATTTGCTCGTTATTCAACTCTGGCAACTCTGACAATTCGGCCAGCGCGGCGTTGATCTTGACGAAATAATCTTCACGCAATCGGAACCGCGCCTGCCGCAGGAAGGCCAGCCCAGCAGGCAAGGGCGCGACAAGTGGTTCAAGTGAAAACGATCCTTTCATCCTGCAATTTCTCCTTCCCTAAACATCAAAAGTCTGTTCGGCGACCTTTTTCTTGAATAGAGAATGCGACTCAATTATTAACTTCAATCAGATTGGGTTTCCGAGGGCCAGTTATCAATACCAATGCTGTCAGCAGTACAGTGGGTGTTACGCCCAGGAGCAGGCGTGTGTAGGAAGAGGAAATATGATCGCTGACCCGCCAGGCGCTAAACAGGTAAATACCCGAATAACAAAGGATCGGTAAAAGCGCGGCTGACAACATTACTACGTGCGCGGCACTGCGTGACCTTCCAACCCACCGGCAAACGCCCCACCAACACACGGCACCCAGGAAAAGAGGCCACAGAATCCCCCACAGGTTCCATCTAAGCAGTTCTGTCAACTCGCTCGCCGCTATCTGCGGTATCAGCCCCAGACGCGAGCGAAGCGTCCCCAAGGTGACCGGCACAAAATCCGTGAAATTGGCCGCGTCTAAGGCTCTTAGAAAGATTTTCCAGCCCCCTAACAACAGGGTGCCGGGCAGGATCAAAACAGCCAATTGGGCAAACGCGCGGCGGCGCAATACCTCAATTGTGGCCAACATCATCAGGCACAGCCACAAGATCAGCCCTTCATGCTTGATCCATCCGAGCATGCCAGCCAACAGGCCAATCAACCAGACCAACTTATTCTCTCCGGTCTGGCGGTACTCCGCCAGATAGATCACCGCACCCAGGTAACCGACTGCCAGCGGAAAATCGGCATAACCCGAAGAGACGCTGCCTTCCCCGATCCAGGCGAGAGGCACGAAAAAAAGCAGGCATGGCGCCAATCCGGCCTGCCACGAACGGGCACAGAAGCGTTTGCTGGCAGCATAAAGCTGACAGAGCGCCGAGAGATAAAAAAACGGCATCAGCAGTCTTACCAGCGTTTGATCAGGTCGCCTGAGCCAGTCGTACAACCATGCTTCGGTCAGCGGTAACAACAGCGGGTAATATGAATGAGGCCAAATGTTGACCGGGCCTTTGAAATAGTCCAGAGGCAGGCCACCACCGCTAAAAAACGCCACCCGCGCTTTAAACTCCCAGATCAATAACGCATCCCAACCCATCCGCAGATGGTAACAGCACAAGACGACAATCCAGATTTGCAAGCTGAGGATCACCAACCAAAGCCATTCGTGCCAATGTGTCAGACTCGGCCACTCCATTTCGGAAAGCGACGACCGCCGGACAATTAATCCCATTCCTCCGACTGCTGCACAGGCCAGCGCCAGAGTCCATTTGAATGGAGCGCCCGTAAGCACAAAGCCAAGGCCGAATGAGCCCAGGGACACGAAGGCGCATCCGAACGGGAAGGCCAACCCGAACCATTCGACCGCCTGCATTCGACCGCGGCGAGGCAGGAGCAGCAAGGCAATTCCAAGCCCAGCCCAAATAATCGTCAACAATGCTATTGAGAGCAGTAAAAAGTCCATTCCATTTGTTCAGAAACACTGACCACCTTCAAATGCTGCCCCAGGGCTTGCGCGCTTTGCGCCAGGGCCGGGGGCGGCGGTAAACGGTAAAAGAGCACCCGTTTGATTTTGGCCCCATTGGCTGGCGGATAAATTAACTGCGGTGAAGAAGCCGCTGTGCCGCAGTCCAATACGACCGTCTTGCGCGGCCAATTAATATACGTAACTGTCAGGAACGTCTGAGTGAAAGATGGTTCATCACTCGCGCCGACAAACAACAGAGTCTCGTCAGGCTTAAGATCTCTAGTCAATTCCAGCAACCTTTCGGAGGGATTGGGTAGATAGGTAAAACCAAGGAAAATTTCCGATGAAGCAGATGGCCCGCCAGGCGAACGGGCGGCCAGGTAGGGGAATAGTTCGTTCAGTTTTTCTTTCAAGGGCATTGGCAGTCCATCCTGCGAGATGAGGAACTCCGCGCCGGCGAAAGTTACCGATCCGATCAATAGCACAGCACCGATCTTCAGCAATGTTGCCAGTCTCAACTTCTTTCGCATAGGTGATTCGAACAGGGTTTAATTCAGACAAAATCGTGCCCGTGTTATTCACGGAGCGATGTTGATTTGGTCGTAGCTTAATTTAGGAGAGATCAGTTCACGCAAAAGACGCCAAGCAAAAGAAGCTGGGAGAAGACTGGTTTACCAATCCCTCTTGGTCTTTCTTCTTGGCGACTTTGCGTGAGATTCAGTCTCCCCCAACTGAGCCACTAACACGATTACAAAGTATTGGCGAAATAATAGATCAATGCAACGGATAGATCTGCATGGTGGAAAGGTATTGATAGCACCTGAAAATATATCCTCGCGTGTCAGGGGGAGCACTACGGAGGCATTGAATTTGGTTGAGCCGGGTACGCGCGAAATACCAACAGCTAGCCAAACTATTAGGCGATAGGCATAATAGCCGCGCTTTGATGCGGCGGTGATTTTTTGAATGACGGAAGGTGAAAGATACGACGCGAGAGGGAGTCAATGAGTCAGATTCTCGTAGTTGACGATGATTCAGCCTTGCACGAACTGATTGAAACCGCTCTAACCAGCGAGGGCCACACCCTGCGGCATGCTTTCAGCGGGCGCGAAGGGATGGAGATGCTCGCGCGCGAAAAGTTCGATCTGGCGCTGATTGATTACGTCATGCCTGGAATGGACGGGGGCGAATTTCTGGAACAGTTGCGCCGCGATTATCCTGACCTGAGAGCGATGATGTTGACAGCCTTCGGCACTCCCGAAGCAGTCCTGAGCGCGATGCGCAGGCGCGTTTGCGATTTCATCATCAAACCTTTCAGCATGGCTGACCTGAAAGCCTCTGTTCATACCGCGCTGGGCGAGGCCGCTCCTATTGAAATCGAAGTCATCTCCGCCGAACCGCACTGGGTGCAACTGCGCGTGCCATGCGATCTAGCTGCCGTATCAATCCTGCAAAAACTGCTTATCCAATTAAAAGCCGATCTGCCCGAAGACACGCGCGAAGCGATGGCTTATGCCTTTCGCGAAATGCTCAACAATGCCATCGAACACGGCGGCAAGCTCGATCCGACGAAGTTCGTTGAAGTCCTCTGCGTGCGGACCAAGCGCGCCATCATCTACTGGATCAAAGACCCCGGCGAAGGCTTTGACCCCGCTCAACTGGAACACGCCGCCGTCAACAACCCAGTCGGAGACCCCTTCCGCCACGTTACTATTCGCGACGAAAAAGGCCTGCGCGCCGGAGGCTTCGGTATTTTAATGACCGACCAACTGGTGGATGAACTGGTTTACAACGAACAGCGCAACGAGTTGATGTTCGTCAAATATTTATAACTCCACATTTTCATACGCCATGCCACTCGATACCTTCATTCGCCGCATGCCGAAGGTCGAACTTCACGTTCATCTGGAAGGCTCAATCCAACCTGAAACGCTGCTGCAACTCGCCGAACGCAATCACGCTACTCTGCCCGCGACGACCGTCGAAGGCTTGCGCGAGTGGTACACCTTCACCGGCTTCGCGCACTTCATTGAAATCTACATCGCCATCTCCGCCTGCATCTGCACCCCGGAAGACATCGAACTGATTGCGCGCGAATTCCTGCGCGGCCAAGCCGACCAGAACATCGTCTATAGCGAAGTTACCTTCACGCCCTACACGCACTTTAGCCGGAACCGGCATATCCCCTTTGAAGCGCAATTAGCCGCCTTGAGTCGTGCGCGGGCCTGGGCATCGGCTGAGTTGGGCGTCAGCGTCGGCTGGGTGCTGGACATTTCGCGCAACGTGCGCCCGGTTGAGCATAGCTTGACGGTGGCGGAGTGGGTCATCAAAGGGATGAAGGATGGCGTGGTCGCGCTGGGCTTGGGCGGGCCAGAGCTCGGCCATCCGCCGGAGTTGTTTGAAGCCGCGTTCGAGAAAGCCTTGGCCGCGGGTTTGGGCAGCGTGCCGCACGCCGGGGAAACAGTTGGAGCGGAAAGCATATGGGGCGCACTGAGATCGTTGAAAGCGCAACGCATCGGCCATGGCGTCCGGTGTCTGGAAGATGCCGCGCTGGTAGCCGAGTTACGCGAGCGCCAAATCCCGCTGGAAGTCTGCCCAACCAGCAACGTTTGTCTGGGCGTCGCGCCTTCGATTGCCGAACATCCGCTGCCGCGACTGCTCGACGCGGG
>JBDSAM010000569.1:0-15893 GCA_039922135.1 Blastocatellia bacterium | reverse complement strand
CAGAAAGGCCTGCCCTTAGCTGGAAAACGACAAGAAATGATCAGCCTACACTCATACTTGACCACGATGTATTCGATGACACTCTTCAAAATGTCGCCTTACCCAAGAGCCATTTCGCTGATTACGTTCTCAATCAAGATTGAATCAGAACGGGATGAAATTGAGAAAAAGATGCAGATCAGGCCTGACAGCAAACTTAATAGTGGTTATTGTTTGCCTTAGAGATATAACAAACGAAAGATAATTTGGAGCTTGTCCAAAATGCAAGAGTTGTTCCAACCTGACTATAAGTTTGTTTAGATGCTATTCCTGAAACTCCTGGAAAGTAAGACGGTGATTACAGCGGACTTAAGATTTCGCTCAAATTTTAGATATATGCTTGGCCGAAGCACATATGTAGTAAGGACTATGGATTTTCGGATCAAATCCAGATTTTTGAATTGAAGAAGATCCTGGAGCTTGGCTATTAAATGCGAAACGCCGCACGAGCAAACGCTGAAAGACGATTCCTTCAGCCCCCTTTACATTTGCTCGCGCGGCGTTTATTCCCACATCAACCTGCGAGCGGTTGCCGGGAAAAAGGAACGGACGCGCGTTGGAAACTTTCAAAGTCACGCAGACGCTCTGCGGCTCCGAAATACCCCCTTGCTCTCCTCGGCGCGCCGAACTTGTTAAAGAACTTTTGACCTGTTTAATCGAAGGTCATTAACTTTGTCCGGCAGCGGTTTTGGTATCGTTACCTGACACTGCCTTCTCTGACTCCCCCTCACGGCTCCTGCCGATTCCTTCTTGCCGGACACACCAATCCTAAACAAGCTATGTGCCACGATGTTACAAGTCAGAGTTGAGATGAGTAAGACTATGAATCAGTTTGGGTTCTGGCCTTGCAGAGAATTGATTCGTACGGCTGAGCGGGATAAAACCAGATCATGGCTCATACCAATCGGTGAGAAGCCGCTGACGTTTTGGTGCGGTGAAATTGTTTTTGATTGGATAAGGGGGAAAGCGGACCAATCAATCCGCATTTTTTCAGCACTCCGTCTTTTTCAGCACAATGAAGGTGGCCAGGGTTTTGGCTATGAGCCGGCCTGTGCCGGTTTTGATCTCGGCTTCAACCACGATGCTGGTGCGGCCTTTGTGAATGACGCGCGCTTCGGCCAGGCAGTCTTCGTCGTGCAATGCCGCGATGTAATTGATCTTCATTTCGAGCGTTGCGCACCGCTCGTCGGCTTCAAGCATTGAATAGGCCGCCCAGCCAGAAGCGTGATCGGCCAGGCTGAAGATCGCACCGCCATGCACACGCCCCAGCGATTGCAACAGGCTTTTGGAAAACGGCAGTCGCAACCGCACGTGGCCAGGCTCTTGCCCAACCGGTTCCAAACCGAGCACTTCAGCAAAAGGCGATCCCATGACGCGATCAGTCAGGTCTTCATAATCCGGCTCGGCCAATTCTTCTTCCTTGCTTCAGTTGTTAAACGCGCCTTTCAGCTTGTTGACGCGGCGGCCCAGATCAGCGCGGATTTCAGCTTTGAGCGCGCCCCAAGTCGTTGGATGTTCCGGTTGGCCTTCGTAATAAAAGGGACACGGCGCGGGCGCAACTTCGCGCTGGACTTCGGCCAGATCGCGCGGATCAATTGGGAAGACGACGCATCCATCCGGCGCATGCTTTTCCGACGTGTAGATCGTGCAGGCTGTCGTCTGCACGTCTTCGTGAAAGAAAGGACAGCGGAATACGATTTTGCAACACAGGCCGCATCGGTTACACCCGCCGCGTTGATAAGGCTTCCAGCGATAGAGGACTTTGTCGGGCAGCACCTTCGGCAACAACCAGCGGCGCGTTGCTCCCCAGGAATGTTTGGTATAAGCGAAGCCTATTATTTTACGAAACCCGATATAGGCCTTTTTGCGAAAGATAACGCTTTCGGTGAGTGTGGGAAGCCTTAAATCGAGCGGAGAAGATGACGTACTCTTTTTCAATGGCTCGATCTGGACAAGCCGCACCGGCGGTGAATCGTTATGCTGCATTCAAATCTCCGTATTTAATGATGACGCCCGCCGGTAATAACAACCTGTTTTGGCGTTTCCGGCTCGCAGCAAGTCTCAGGTTAGGGCGAGCACAAGGCTGCATTGTTCAATTGGGTTCGATTGGATGTCTATTGAGTGCGGCAAAAGATAGCCTATCAAGTCCACTCAGTCCACAGCTTGAATTGCTGTCAGCTTGCGCTTATCGAGGATGTTGTGATTCCGCCTGATCTGCTGTGGCATTGTCGTACTTTGGCCGTCACTGAAATCTTCCTTGAATCGGCTTGAATCGGCTTGAATCGAATGCCAAGCGGCTTTCGATGAATCTACATCCGTGAGACGATAAACCGGCAGGCAAACAATCGGTGTGATATTCCACCGGGAACCAAAATGATCGAATCATCATTGGCGCGCGCACTGCTCTATGCCCCAGCGAAGCTATATGAGCTTGCCGTGAAAGGGCGGATAGCGGGGTACGAACGCGGACTTCTCAAAACTTACAGCTTAGGCGCGCCGGTTATCAGTGTTGGCAATTTGACCGTCGGCGGCACGGGCAAAACGCCGTGCGTAGCATTCATTGCGCAAGCTTTGCGAGACGCTGGACATCGCGTCGCCATCCTTAGTCGTGGTTACAAGCGCTCAACTCGCGGGCGCGTCGAAGTTTCAAACGAAAAAGAGATTCTATGTTCGCCGCGCGAATCAGGCGACGAACCCTATTTGCTCGCTCAATCCTGTCCAGGCGTGCGCGTCGTTGTTGACGAAGACCGTTATGCTGCTGGGCAATGGCTTGAGGGGCAATCGCAAATTTCGGTCTTTCTGCTTGACGACGCTTTTCAGCACCTGCGGCTGGCGCGCGATCTGAATCTGCTGCTGGTGGATGCAACTGAAGCCTTGGCCCAGGCGAAGATGGTTCCCTTCGGCAGGCTTCGGGAGCCGCTGGCGGGTTTGCGGCGAGCTGATGCTGTGATTTTTACGCGCAGCGATCAACCCTTCGACCGCGCATCATTGATTGAAACCGTAGAAAATCATGCTTGTCCAAATATGCCGGTCTTTTTTGCCCATCACGAAATAACACGGCTGCGGCTGCTCGGTAACCAACAGACCCTGAGTCTTGCCGAATTCACGCCGAAGCTGGTGACCGCTGTTTCTGGTATCGCCAAACCGGATCGCTTCAATCAAGATTTGCAGAGGGCGGGAATGCGAATCGTCCTGCGCCGAGACTTTAACGATCATCATCGCTACTCGGCGGAAGAGTTCACTTGCATCAACCGCGACGCGCAATCGGCGAAGGCCGCAGCCATCATTGTCACGGAAAAAGACGCCGCGAACTTATCCAACGATACGATCCGGCAATCGTCACTGCCAATATATGCAGCGCAAATTGAGTTTCGTTGTGCAGAAGAGGCACAGTTAAAAAAGCTGCTGCTGGACGCTATCGCTTAAACCCCTTGAACCTCTACAGTCCAGGCCTGCGTGCTATCATAATTACACGTTTATGACGGTTCTATTTGTTCGACTTGTTGGAGGATAGCGAGTGCAGAAACAGATTGACGATTTCATGCAGCATCTGAAGTACGAAAGGAATTCTTCTGCCCATACGCTGCGAAATTACGAGAGTGATTTAGTCCAGTTTTACGATCACGTCGCGCCGCCCGGCAAAGATGGCCATCGGCGCGCGGTAAATGTTCGCGATATAGACCATCTGACCATCCGCGAATACATGGCCTCGCTCTATGAAAAGAAAAAGAAGAAAAGCTCTATTCACCGGAAGGTCGCCACGTTGCGCACTTTCTTCCGCTACCTTTGCCGCGAAGGCGTGATGGAGAGCAATCCGGCCCAGCTTGTCTCCAGCCCGCGCGTCGAACGCACGTTGCCGAATCACTTGACCATCGAGCAGATGATCAAATTCATTGAATCGCCTGATTTGGATACGTTACTTGGCAAACGCGACCGCGCAATTCTGGAATTGCTGTATGCCAGCGGTTTGCGCGTGTCTGAAATGGTCGGATTGAACTTGACTGATATTGATTTCACCAATCAGACGGTGCGCGTCAAAGGCAAAGGGCGCAAGGAACGCATCGTGCCGTTTGGCAACCACGCCCTGAAAGCCTTGCAGGATTACCTGGCTGTGCGCGGCGAGTTGTTGATTGAGGCCGATCCGGACAAGATGGATCCGAAGGCCGTGTTTATGAACTATCAGGGGACGCGCATCACTACGCGGTCGGTGGGAAGAATGGTGGATAAGTACGTCAAGATTTGCGCCGACGTACATCACATCAGTCCGCATAGCCTGCGCCATTCATTCGCCACGCACCTGTTGAATGCGGGGGCGGATTTGCGGGTGATTCAGGAGTTGCTTGGCCACGTGCGGCTTTCAACCACACAGCAATACACGCATGTTTCAACCGATAAATTGATGGAAGTGTATGACAAGGCGCATCCGAAGGCGTGAAATGCCGCGTGAGGTTATGTTGCCTGTACAGCCAATAGCGCCGCGCCAATGACCCCGGCTTCCGCGCCGATTTCCGCCGCCACGATTCGGCAATCGTTGAAGGCTTGCACTGAGGTGCGATTGCCCGCTTCTTTTTCAATCGCTGCCACCAGCAATTGCCGTCCGGCGGGAGCCCCGCCAACAACGATCATTTCCAGATTGAGCAAACTGATGATGTCAGCAATAGCCAGCGCGATGAACGTCCCCGTGCGGTTGAGCATCAGTTTGGCCAGATCGTCACCGCGATGCGCCTGTTCAATGATGTCGTCATAAGTAAAGCCACCCATCGCCCCCAATCGTGACAATGATGAGGTGCCGTCGCGCTTAAGCCGTTCGCGCGAACGCCGGACGATGTTTTTGGCGGAAGCCATTGTCTCCAGACGAACCAATTCACCCAGATGCTCAGCGTAAACATTCATCTCTCCAATGTCGCCTGCCAAACCGGATTTGCCCCGCTGTAACTTTCCGCCCAGTACCAGTCCCGCGCTGACATTCGAGCCGATGTGCAAATAGAGAAAATCATTCGCGCCCTGGGCAATGCCACTCTTCAATTCGGCAAACGCCGCCGCATTGGCATTGTTGTCAAAGTGGACCGGGACGCCGAAACTGCTCGCAAATTCCGCTCGCCAATCCGTTTCATTTAAGCGTGGCAGGTGCGGCAGGGAAACGATGCGCTGAGACGGTTGGCTGATCAATCCTGGAAAGGCAATTCCAACTGCCTTGACTGGTGCGGCAGATGCTTGCTCATCAATCATCTGTTTGATGACTGACAACACTTGCTCAGCCAGAATGCGCCCGCTGGCAAGCGCGGAGTCCGTATAGGGTTCGCGGCGAAAGGCCAGTACGTTACCCTGAGGATCAACTGTGCCGAGGCGGATGTGATTCGTACCCAAATCTACACCGAGCAAAACTGACGCTGAAGAAGACTCGCTGCCAATGCTGGAGGATTGTGTTTGTGTCATAACTTTCACCTGACTTCGGACTATAACAACCGGCGCTGAAAACTGTCAATTTTTAGATTTTAATAGGGTTGTGTTGTCCATAGAAGCTATCTGCAAGTCTTCTTGCGCTGTTTGGCACCTTCAAGTATCTTTACGCCGCAAATCAGGACAGCGCGATGGATTCAGGCTTAACACTCGTGCATGCAAAATCGAAAAGCGATCACTATCCTATCGCCCACATCGGCATTTAGACTCGCTGGCGAAAGCGCCGAGAAGTAACTTTGGCAACGGCAGATGAAGGTTCAAGTACACGCATTGCTGTTATCAGCTCTTGCCAACTCTTGCCAAACCTTGACTGATGCTAATCGAAGATTTGATCAGAGAATATGGACTATGGGCGGTCTTCTTCGGCGTGATGATCGAGGGTGACCTGACTTTGCTGTTCGCCGGAGTGCTGGCACATTATGGGTTGTTTAGCTTCAGTGAGGCTCTGATTACCAGCACGCTGGGCGGGTTCGTCGGCGACATCATCAGCTATCTGATCGGCTATCGCGGCAAAGAACGGATCAAGCACAGCAAATTTTACGAACGCACACAACCCCGGCTGGAAAAACTCTGCGCGCGTTTCGGAATCTATTCAATCTTCCTGGTCAAATACGTTTATGGCCTACGCACGGCCAGCGCCGTTTTTTGGGGCTTTGCGCACATGCGAGTGCGGCGCTTTGTGCCATTGACGCTGCTCAGTTGCGGAGCGTGGGCGTTAGTTCTAATCGGATTGGGCTATTCATTCAGCGGTGCGATTGGCGTCATCATTGGCCGCGTCCAACGCGCCGGGATTATTTTGCTGATTGCCCTGGCCATTGCCTGCGCGATTGCATTGACCCTGTATCTGCTGGAATTTTACGTGGTCGGGCGCAGAGTGCCGGAGATGGAACCGATAGACCCGCCGCTTATTCACGAAAAGCTGCACGAAACATTTCACGAAGCCATTGATACGGTGAAGCGGGACAAGGATTCATCGAAAGAAGAGAAGCCAGAGAACGAAGCCAGCCCTCCGGAAAAACGCCGATCAAAACAGATTGGCTCCCATCAGTTTTAATCACCATCATCTTTAACCATCATCATCCAACAGACAGGAGTTTTTTCCCTTTGATTATTGATTCTCTGGCACCCACTCGAATTGATTTGGCCGGTGGCACGATTGACCTCTGGCCACTCTATCTGTTTCACGACAATGCCCAAACCATTAACTTCGCGATTGACCAATATGCGCGGTGCAGACTTGAAACCCGCGATGACGGCAAATTCATCGTCGAATCGAAGGATCGTGGCGCGCGCGTCGAAGCAAGCTCGCTGGAAGAATTGCGCGACGATGATGAACTGTCGTTGATTTCGAAGTTGGTCTATCACTTTTTCAAACTTAAAAACGGGACTGAAACCGGATTGAATATCACGACCGATTGCATGGCTCCGGCGGGCGCGGGACTGGCCGGATCGTCAGCGTTGAATATCGCCGTTTGTGGCGCGCTGAATAAATTGACTGGCGAGCCTTACCCGACAGACCGGCTGCCCTTCATCGCTATCAACGTCGAAACGCAGGTGCTGAAAGTGCCCGCCGGTTATCAGGATTATTTTCCGGCAGTCTATGGCGGAGTTTCACGCGTCAAGCTGGATGTCGAAGGTGTTCGCCGCGAAGAGGTCGAAACTGATCTGGACGAATTGGAAAGCCGCGTCGCGCTCTGTTTCACTGGCGCGCCGCGCAACTCCGGCATCAACAACTGGGAAATGTACAAAAAACATATTGACGGCGATGCCGACATCTTCCGTCGCTTCGACCGCATTCGCGACACTGCGTTGAAAATTGATGAAGCGCTAAGCCGCCGCGCGTTCGATCAAGTCGGCGCAATATTCGCCGAGGAATGGGCCAGCCGCCGTGAGCTAGTCCCGACAATCACGACGCCGTTCATTGATGAGTTGATCGAGATTGCCAAACGGCACGGGGCAGAGGCCGCGAAAGTCTGCGGCGCGGGCGGCGGCGGTTGCGTAGCATTCTATTGCCAACCAGGGCGCAAAGCCGATGTCGAAGGAGCGTTAAATCAAGCGGGCGGCCAAGTCATTCATTACCGCATCGCGCGCGAAGGGTTGATCGTGACGCAACGATAACCAGGATTATTTGATGACGACGTTTTCCAATCGCCAGAAGCCGATTCCAACCACCAATGTCGCCTGAATCTTGTCGTCCTTCTTCAATCTGCCGAGCATTTTTTCATCCTTCATTGGGAACGGCATGGTCATCGCTTCCATGTACTCTTTGACCTCTTCATGCTCAACCATCACCTGTTTCAATTCGCGCTCGACGGAAACGATCTTGCCCTTCAGCGTATAGCGGCGTTCGGGTTCGGCGTTCGACGCTGATCGGGGCGATGGCAACGCTTTGACCGCCAAAGCCGGTTTGTCTTCCGCCGAATTCAACTGCCGGACAAACAGTACCATCTGCCAGATTGCGTTATCGCTGATTCGCCCTTTGAAAGCAGGCATCCCGCGGGTTTTGATCCCGTCGTTGACCAGTGAATAAATTTCGCCTTCAGTCAGTGCGCTGATTTGTGGGCTGGTTAAATCAGCAGGTTTGGTTGGCATCGAAGCGGCAAATTCGGTTTGAGCTTTGCCGTTTTCGCCGTGACAGGCTGAGCATTTTTGCAGAAACAGGCCGCGTCCGGCATCTGTAGTTTCCTGCATCGCGGGAATCGGGCTTCTCAACTCTTTTGCGCTTGCCGGGACAAGCTCAGAGAGAGATTGCGCGGAAGTCCCGCCAACAGAGTCGAAATAGACAACGTGGCGATAGCTGCTTTCAGTAAATTCCGGTGATGGCTGTTCGGCCTGCGCCAGCGTTTTTTTGACCGCGCGCTTAATCCAGTTGCCGCGAGCGTCATATTCATAAGTAATGATTTCTTGGCTGACAGGTGCGTGCGAAGCCAAGTGCAACGTCCGTTCGATCAAATTTCCTTTGCCGTCGTAGCTCTTCAGCCAATAACCGGCATTCATTGTTTCAGGAGCGCCGGAGCGGTTCTCCTTCACCTGGCGATTCTTTTGCGCGGGGTCGAACAGGGATTCGTGTTGCGTGATGGCATGACCGCCCGTCAAGCTAACTCGAAAAGGAGTTTGCAACATGCGCTTGCCCGCCGCGTCATAGATCGCCGTTGACGAAGCCTGCTGATTTTCATTCCATTGGCCGCCTTGCTCCATCAACACGACATCTTCAGTCAACACGGCTTTCACATCGCCGATCAATCCATCCCGTTCGCGGTCGGTCAGCAGTTGTGGATCGCCCTTCGATTGGGAAGAGCAAGAAGCGAAAAATGCCAGGAAAGAAAACAGCGAAAAAAGTAATCTTCCGTTTCGCGCACAAACTCGCATAAGGTTTAATGGGGTTGAAGTTTGAGATTGGATGGCGGAGGCGTGTGGGAATCGAACCCGACCGGCGCATGCTCACGCATACGTCCAACGGTTTTGAAGACCGCGCCAGTCACCAGACCAGATGCGCCTCCGCAAGCGGCGCGATTTGAGCAGAAACCCAAAAATGGCGCAAGCCGTCAAAACTTGCGGCTCTGGCCAGCTTCCCTATAATGCCAGCCCTGTTTTGATTCTCATTCGCATTAAGGAGCAACCGTTGCCACTGAAAGACCTGATCTCGATTAGTGATCTGACCCCAAAAGAAGTCCGGCAGATTTTTATAACCGCCGCCGACCTGAAAGCCCATCCGCGCAATTATAGCGATGCGCTTGCCGGTTGCAGCGTCGCGCTGATTTTTGAAAAACCCAGTCTGCGCACGCGCGTGACATTTGATCTGGGCGCTACGCAGATGGGCGCATCGTGCGTTTACCTGGACCATCAGGGCGTCCGGCTGGGCGAACGCGAATCTGTCAAGGACATGGCCCTGAACCTGGAACGCTGGGTAGACGTAATAGTCGCCCGCACCTACAGCCACGAAACCGTCGTCGAGTTGGCGGCGAATGCTTCTGTCCCTGTTATCAACGGCCTGTCCGAGTTTTCGCATCCCTGTCAGGGGTTAACGGATTACTTCACACTGACCGAAAAGGCGGGGCCGGATTTGAAGGGCTTCTGCATCGCGTATGTCGGGGACGGCAACAACACGGCGCATTCGTTGATCTTCGGTGCGGCCAAGCTAGGCGCGCACATTCGCATTGGCTGCCCGAAAGGATATGAGCCGGATGTTGATGTGTTGAAGACTGCGCGCAAGGAAGCCAAAAAAACCGGCGCTAAAATCGAAGTCGCCAACGATCCGTTTGAAGCTGTTGAAGGCGCGCAAGCTGTTTATACCGATGTCTGGGCTTCGATGGGCTTTGAGGCAGAGACGGAACGCCGCCGGGAAATTTTCTCCTCTTTCCGCGTCACCAAAAAGCTGATGAATGCCGCCGCCAAAGGCGCGTACTTTATGCACTGCCTGCCCGCACACCGCGGCGACGAAGTGGACGCCGGCGTGATTGATAGCAAAATTTCGATCGTTTACGACGAAGCCGAAAACCGATTGCACACCCAAAAGCAATTATGTTGTTGCTCGTTCGGGCCAATCAGTGAACCAGCGATGAGCAATAACGATCAGGCCGAATCAACCGCACCAAGGACTGGCGATAACGTTAGCGAGTCCTCTGATCCGCAATCCGCAATCCGCAATCCGCAATCGAGTAATTCGCAACCCAAATCCATCGCCCGTTCCGCCGGGATTGTTGGCTTGGCAATAATGGGCAGCCGCATTCTCGGCCTGGTGCGCGAACAGGTTTTCACATGGTTTTTCGGCGCGGGCGTGGCCAATGCGGCATTCACCATCGCTTTTCGCATTCCGAATCTGCTGCGCGACCTGTTCGCCGAAGGGGCGCTCTCAGCGGCCTTTGTCACCACCTTCTCGCAAACGCTGACCAAAAAGGGCGAGCGCGAAGCCTGGCGGCTGGCCAATCTGGTCAACAACGGATTGATCGTCGTGCTGACGATAGTCGTTCTGGCCGGAGTCATTGCCGCGCCGCAGATCGTCGCGATGCTGGTCAAGCCAAGCGAGTTGGATCCCGACCCATCGAAGACCGTGATGCTGGTCCAGCTTGCGGTCAAGATGACGCGCATTCTGTTCCCGTTTTTGCTGATGATTTCACTAGCTGCCGTAGCGATGGGCGTACTGAATACAAAAGGACGCTTTGGCGTCCCCGCTTCGGCTTCGACGATGTTCAATGTCGGCTCGATCATCGGCGGACTATCTTTCTCCTATCTGTTTGCGCCCGGCTACATCAGCAACGCCGCGACGGCCATCATACATGGACAGCGCATCGCTGAAGATGAAGCGGGCGCGGCATCAGCGATCATTGGCATGGCGTTCGGCACGCTGGTTGGCGGGATGTTGCAATGGCTGATTCAAGTGCCCTCTTTGCGCGCCGTCGGTTATCGCTGGCAGCCGGTCTTGAGCTTTCGCGATGAGGGCGTGCGGCAGGTCATGCGAATGATGGCGCCGGCGATTGTCGGCTCTGCGGCGTTGCAGGTGAACGTGCTGATCAACACTACCTTCGCCACCAGCATCTCGGCGGCGGCGGTGATCTGGCTGAGCGTCGCCTTTCGGCTGATCTATTTGCCGATCGGCATGTTCGGAGTGGCAATTTCGACGGCGACGTTGCCAATCGCTTCGCGCGCGGCGGCGATGGATAACCTGGACGAATTTCGCCACACGATTGCGTACGCGTTGCGCCTGACGTTTCTATTGACCATTCCTTCAGCGGTTGGCCTGATCGTGTTGCGAGAGCCAATCGTTGCACTCATCTATCAGCACGGGCGGTTCACCGCATTCGACACCCAGCAGACGGCCGTCGCGCTAGCTTTCAACGCAGTCGGGCTGACCGCGTATTCGGCAGTGCGTGTGCTAGCCCCGTCGTTCTATGCCCTGCGCGATACGCGCATTCCGATGCTGGCCAGCGTGCTGTCCATCGCGACCAACTACGCCGTAGCCAAATTTACCGTGGATTATCTGCACATTGGGCACAGCGGACTGGCGCTTTCAATTTCGGCGGTCGCGATTTTCAATTTTGCGCTGCTGTTTTTCTTTATGCGCCGCAAACTGGGCGGGATTGAAGGCCGCAGTCTGCTGCTGACCTTTGCCAAAGTGCTTTCGGCTTCGCTGGCGATGGGCGTGATCTGTTGGTTTGTCAGCCGTCAGATTGAACTTCTTCTGGGCAATCAATCGTTAGTTGCGCGGCTGAGTGACGTGGGCGTTTCAGTTGCGGTCGGTATTTCGATCTTCTATTTTGCCGCGAGCTTGTTGAAAGTCGGCGAGCTAAACCAAATGACCGCGGCATTGAAACGCAAGTTTGGCAAACGTAAGTCCGGCTGATGTTCCCGCTCTGGCAGCCGCTTTTGCCGAAATTAAAAGTGGCAATTCGGTTGTCATCAGTGCGTGGGCAAGTGAAAATAGCCGCCGTTTGTCGCGCCCTCTCGATCCGGCGCGGCCCCACTTCAATTCACACGAGGTCATTTCGATGAATAAGAAGCCCGGCGCATTTGCGCGCATGGCCGCATTGTCCTGTGTCGTTCTGCTGATATTTACCAGTATGGTTCAAAGCCAGTCGCCCAAAAACTTCGCCCAAGCACGGCGCGAATTTAAAACGTTTTACGACCAAGGAATGCGCAAAAATGGCATCGTCGGCAGCAGCTTCATGCTGATCCAGGACGGTCAGGTTATTGCCCAGGAATTCTTCGGCTTAGCTAATCAGGAGAAACAGCAGCCGGTGGATGAGAACACGATCTACCATTGGGCTTCAATCACCAAGACCTTCACCGGCATCGCAATTATGCAGTTGCGCGACCGCGGGCTGCTCAAATTGGATGATCCAATTCTGAAATACCTGCCCGAACTGAAAGCCGTTCACAACCCGTTCGGTTCTATGAATGACATTACGTTGAAGCATCTGATGACGCATTCATCGGGCTTTCGCGGCGCGACTTGGCCTTGGGGCGGCGACAAAGACTGGCAACCGCACGAACCGCGCGAATGGGCGCAGTTGGTCACGATGATGCCGTACACCGAAATCCTGTTTAAGCCCGGCAGCAAATTCAGCTATTCGAACCTGGGCATCATCTTTCTGGGCCGCGTGATTGAACAATTGTCTGGCGACGATTACGAAGTCTACATTGACAAAAACATCTTCAAGCCGCTGGAAATGCATCGCAGTTATTTTGACGCGACGCCCTACCATTTGCTGAAAAATCGCGCGGCCAGTTACTGGGTGAAGGAAGGCAAAACGACGCCTGCACGCTTTGACGCAGATACGGGCATCACTGTGTCGAACGGCGGGTTAAACGCGCCGCTTACCGATATGACAAAGTATCTCGCCTTCCTGATAAGCGATCTGCGCAAACAGGGCATCTACGATCAAGTCTTAAAGCGGTCGTCGCTGGAAGAAATGTTCCAACCGCAGATCACCATTGCATCCAGCGAGATGGTTGAACCGCAAGGGCAGAATCGGAAAGACGCGATGGGGTTATCATTTTTTATCGAAGACAATTTCGGCCAGCATTTCATCGGCCACAGCGGTACTCAGAATGGATTCCTCTCGCATTTCTATTTTCGTCCTGACATTCGCACGGGCTACCTCATAGCGTTCAATACGCACGCCTCAGCCACCGAGAAAGATACGGCCCAGGACACGCGCCGACTGGATCGGGAAATTAAGGACTATCTTTTCCAAAACATCTTCCCGTTGTTCGCCGCAAAAAAACCTTGAAGCCTGACATTGTTATTTTAGGCGCAGGTCCTGCCGGATTAGGCGCGGCGTTTCAACTGGCGCGGCACGGGCAAGCCACGGTCACGGTGCTGGAACGAAACGCCGTGGTCGGCGGCAACGCGGGCAGCTTCGAATTGGCGGGCCTGCGCGTGGATTACGGCAGCCATCGGCTGCACCCGGCGTGTGATGTCGAAGTGATGCGCGACATACGCGCGCTGCTGGGCGATGAGTTGTTGGATCGCTCACGTCACGGGCGCATCCGGTTGCGAAGCCGTTGGATTCACTTTCCGTTGAAGCCTGTTGATCTGGCGTTGCGGCTGCCGCCAAGTTTTGCTACTGGTGTCCTGGCCGATTCACTGCGCAAGCTGCTGCCACGCGCTTCCACGGATTCAAAGGCCGAAACGTTCGCTTCTATTCTCGAAGCCGGGCTGGGCCGCACGATCTGCCACGACTTTTACTTTCCCTATGCGCGAAAAATCTGGGGACTGGAACCGGAGCAGATGTCGGCCACGCAAGCGCGCCGACGCGTCTCTGCCGGTTCACTGGGCAAAATGGCGCGCAAGATTTTGTCAGCCTTGCCCGGATTCAAACCGCCAGGCAGCGGAAGGTTCTTCTACCCTCGTCACGGCTTCGGCCAAATCAGTGAGGCTTACGCGCAAGCGGCGCGGGATTCCGGCGCAACTATTCATTTCCAGGCTGAAGTAAATTCAATTGAGACCGGCAGCAATGGTTCATTGACTATTGCCTATCACCAGGACGGCGAGCCTAGAAGCGCAAGCGCCGATGCAGTTTGGTCAACGATTCCGATTACAACTCTGGCTCGCTACCTGAAACCTGCCCCCCCTGCGGCAATGCTCACTGCCGCAAACAGTCTTGATTACCGCGCGATGATCTTGATCTATTTGGTCGTGGATCAGGATCAGTTCACTGAATACGATGCGCACTACTTTCCCGAAGCGCATCTGCCCATCACGCGATTGTCCGAACCGAAGAATTATTCGGCTAGCCGCGAACCGGCAGGGAAAACAATCTTGTGCGCGGAGTTGCCCTGTTCGCCCACCGGCCAGGAATGGAAGATGAGCGATGAAGAACTGGGCGAATTGGTTTGCGATTCGCTGGCGAATGCAGGCATCCCCATTCGCGCGCGATTGTTGCAAGTGGTGACGCGGCGATTGCCCCAGGCTTACCCCATCTATCCCCAGGGATACGAACAGCATTTCGATTTGTTGGACGATTGGCTAAATCGGCAGCCAGGCTTGCTGACTTTTGGGCGTCAAGGGTTGTTCGCCCATGACAACACGCATCACGCCCTGTTTATGGCCTACGCCGCAGCGAACTGCCTCGACGCTACCCAGGGGTTTGATTACAATCGCTGGCACGAATACCGGCAAATCTTCAAAACCCACGTTGTGGAAGATTGAGCACCCCATTTGGAAAAAGAAGCGCGATTCCTTCAACAACTGAATACGTCACGCGCAAAAGACCGGCTGGCGGTGCTCTTCCTGATTCTATTGCCGCCGGTCTTTTTCTGGCGCGAGACTTTGGGCTGGCTCACGCTTGGCGATCAGGACGCCGTCTTCTGGTTCTTTCCTGCCTATAAATTCGCTGCCGAACAAATCGCGGCTGGCGCGCTGCCGCTCTGGAACCCCTATCAATACGGCGGCCTGCCGTTCTTTGCCGAATGGCAGTCGGGCACGCTTGATCCGCTTAACTGGCTTTATTGGATCGCCACGACTTCGCGCATGCTGACGCTGTCGCTTGAATTGAGTTTTGCCCTGGGCTTGCTGGCCATGTTCGGCTATGCGCGCAGCCTGAGCTTTACTCGCCGGGCCAGCATCTTCGCTGCTGTTATTTTTGCGTTGAGCGGTTTCCTGGTGGGCCGCACACTTTATCCGGGCTTCCTGCGCATCGTTGCGCTTGCACCGCTGGTGCTCTGCTTCACTGAACGATTAAGCCAGCGTGGCCGTTGGCGCGACGTGGTCTTCGGCGCATTGGTCATTACCTGGCAAATCTTCGCCGCACACCCGCAGCCACTCATCTATTGCTCGCTGCTGGCCTGCGCTTACGCACTCTTCCGATTGTGGACAGCGGATAACGGGTCGCGGGTTGAATTCACCCGTCCCCCCGTCCCCGTGTCTCTCCGTCTCCGCTTCCTCTCGCAGTTCGCGTTGATGTTCGTCGCCGGAATCGGTTTGGCTTCTGTTCAGCTTTTTCCAGCCTTTGAATTCGCAACCAAGTCAGTTCGTCAGGAATGGCCGTTTGAATTATTCACGCTGCATTCGCTGCATCCGGCGTCGCTGGCGGTGACGCTCTTTCCCTTCTTTCACGGGTCGGGCAAGACGATCTATCAACTACCGTACTGGGGAAGTTACTGGCATCACAACGAAGCGCAGATTTATCTGGGCGCCATGGCAATGGCAATGGCTGTTGCCGGTATGATTGCCGCGTGGCGGGCGCGCTGGCGCACCGGCATGTTCTGGATCGTTGTTGCGGTCATTGGGACGGTCCTGGCGATGGGCAAATATGCCGACGGTGTCGCCCGGCTGCTTTATCATGTGCCGCTCATCAGCCACTTCCGCAGCCCGAATCGCCACTGGATGGAAGTAACGATAGCGGTAGCAGTGTTGACTGGCTATGCGGTGGATCGTTTATTGAAAGAAGAGT
>JBDSAM010000568.1:0-2800 GCA_039922135.1 Blastocatellia bacterium | reverse complement strand
ATGACAAATCCATCAACGCCTTTGCCACATTGGGTGGGCGCGTTTATGTGCATACCGGCGTGATTGCGGCAACAACCAATGAGTCCCAGTTAGCCAGCGTCATCGGTCACGAGATTGGACATATCGTGGCACGACACGGGCTGGAAAACGTCAAGCGGGCGGGCAGGATGCAGTGGGGAGTTCTGGCCGGCGTGCTGGCGGGCGCAGTCTTGGGCGGCGAGCAAGGAGCACAGGCAGGCCAGGCAATCAGTTCGATGGTCGCGGGCGGCTACCTCATGAAACACAGCCGCGACGCCGAACGCGAAGCCGATTACCTGGGCCTCTACAACGTCCAGCGTGCGGGGTACAACACCGCCGGGATGGTTGAGGTATTCGAAACCCTGCAACGTGTCGCCAGCAGCAACCCTAATTCGCTGGGTTCAATTCTGGCCAGCCATCCACCCGCCGGTGAACGCGCCCGCAACACTAGCGTGGAGATTAGCCAGCATCTGCAAGGAACCGATCAGCGCGGCATCGGAAATACCAACGAATATCAACGAATGCGGGGCGACGTGCCGGTCAATACTGCGCCGGCAAGAATCCGTCGCCGCCCCTAGGATTCGGCGCATTCGCTGAATCAGGAAAAGTGATTGAGGAACAGGATGAGCGTCAAGATATGTCACCATTTTGCCGGGAAACCTTGCCGCTCGTCCTTCCGCGCCTGCCTCTGCGTGGCGCTTCTGTTGATCGCCCTCTTCCCCGCTTCCCGCTTCGCGCAACGTAAACGTCCGCTGCTTCAGCCCGCGACGAAAAGTTATTTTGCCGGAAAGATCATCCTGATTCCGCGCGATGGCCAGCTTCTGCAATTACGCTTGCTGGCGCAGGTCGCTGATCAGGACCTGGTTCTGCCACCATCGCGATTCCTTGATCCCAAGCCGCAACCGGATAAGTTGATCGAATGGGCAAAAGGCATGAATCTGGCGGAAACCAATGGCGTCATCATCTCGCTTGAAACAATCGCCGCAACAGCGCTAGATGCGCCCGCAACGCAAGCCCTGAAACAGCTTCGCGCGCAACAGCCAAAGCTGCCGCTTTATGGTTTCGCGTCTCTTGACGCTTCCGCTACATCGAAGCAAATCTGCCAGACGGGGCTTGAACTGATCGCTGACGGCACACTTAATTTTCTGTTGATCGAACAGGCCGAACCGTTAAGCGAAAAGCCCGCCCAGATTGCGCGCGCCCGGCTGATTGGCGACATCGCATCTCGCCAGATTGAAGACCGCGTGGCATTCGACGATGCGCCAGATGGCGCGGCCGCCAGCTTGATCGCGCGCTTGGTTGCTCGTCGTTACAATCAATCGCCTCGCATTCTGGCGGCCTATTCTTCGAAAGAGGGTCAAACCTCCACTGAAAGCCGCGATACGATTGCGCTTAATCAATCCATCGGCGCGAAGATCAAACTGACGGGCGGCGCGTTGCCCGTGCAGGATTCAGAAACCGCGCCCGCAATTGACCTGCTGCTGTTTATCCACGCGCCGCAGACTAATGAAGAACAGCGTGCCGCCTTTACCAAAGTGCTGACGCAAACGGTTGAACGCGGAATGCGCGTTGCGGTAGTTGATCTGTCCAGAACCAAAGCGGCAAAAGAGTCGTTTCTGTCCGAGCTTCGCAACCAAAAGCTCTTAGACAAGCTGATCGCCTACGCTTCATCAGAACCGGTCTCCAACCCAACAAGTGATGCGACGCGCGAAGCCGCCAGCCGCGCGCTGGCACAAGCCGTGATGCTCTTCACTTCTTTGAGGTCATTGCGCAATGATCTGGATCGCGTCTTCCGAATTGACCGCGCGCAGGTGGGATTGATATTCAGCCGGTATTTGCAGGATTGGGCATATAACCTGACCGTGCGCCCAAAACTGGATGTTTATATTCGGGAACAGAAGACCGATTCGAATAACCCAGACGACGCCATTGAGCGTACGGAAAAGCTCGCCTTCGACCAATTGCAGCCAATTGCCCAGCAGCTTTTCGACGAACAGTTTCGCCGCAACACGCACGCCATCCTGCTCAACAGCGGCGAACGCGCCGAGTTCCGCATCAGTCTGTTGCAACGCCTGCAAATTCGATTCATAACGTCCAAAGCTTCACAAGTGGAGATCAAACAGAATGTCCACACGTATTACGAAGGCATTGTCCCAATCACGAAGTAAAACATTGGTACGGAACCAGGGGCGGTAGCGCCAGGATAAGGTTGTGAGGCGTGCTCCAGAAGCACCCAGTCGCTACCGCTCATGGTTCCGTAATGTCACCACACATCACGCTTTAGGAGGAACTACCCAACCCCATGTCTTTGATGCTGTCAGAGATTGAACAACAACCCGCTGTCATTGAACGAACCATCAAACGCGAAGCAAAGAAGATCGAGAGCTTCGCCGCCAAATTTAAAGCCAATCGCCCGCGCCTGATCGTGCTGGTCGCGCGCGGCAGTTCCGACAACGCCGCCTTGTTTGGCCGTTACCTGTTGGAATTGACCACGGGCATTCCAGTTTCGATGGCTGCGCCCGCCATTCACACGCTCTACAAAAGGAAGATGGATTTGCGCGATGCGCTAGTCATCGGCGTTTCGCAATCGGGCGAAGGCGACGACATTAATCTGACGATTGAAAATGCCAAGCGCAGTGGCGCAACCACGCTGGCCATCACCAACGAAGCCGAATCCACAATGGCGCGGCTGAGTGACGAAACCTTCCTGATCCACGCCGGACGCGAACGCAGCGTCGCCGCGACGAAAACCTACACCGGGCAATTGCTGATCTTTCATCTG
>JBDSAM010000567.1:0-3619 GCA_039922135.1 Blastocatellia bacterium | reverse complement strand
TGCGGATTGCGGATTTTAAATTCTTTCCATTATCGTCTCTCCATCTCTCCATCTCTCCATCTCTCCATCTCCCCATCTCCCCATCTCCCCATCTCCCCGTCTCCTCGTCCCATCACTTCCCCATCCGCCGCAAACTCGTTGGCGACTCTTTCTCTTCGCCGTGCTGCGAATGGCAAGAGATGCACGATGGGCCTTGGGCCAGTGCGGTTGCTGTTCTGCTTTTGCCTTTATCGGCAAAGAAGGATCTTACGCTTTCGTTCTGCGCCACGCTGGCCGCCGAATCAGTTCCGTGACATCCGGCGCATGATTCGCGCACGCCCTGAGTCAGTGCCGCGCCTTCAAACCCGGCAGTATGGCAATCGCTGCAATTGGTGCGTCCTTGCTGGCGACCCGCGACGTGGACCAGATGAAATTGTTCAGCCAGTCGAAACTGGGAAGTCAGGCCGGGAAGCTGTTTGCGCGACCATTCGGGTTGCGAAATGCCCGTCCACGTCCAACGCCCTTCCATCACCGGATAGCCGAACGTCCCGCCGTGCGGTGTCTTTAGCTCCTTGCCATCCAGCGGCGAACGGTAGCCACTGCCATCGCGATGACATCCAACGCAGGCCACGTTCGCCACCAGCGCCGGGCTGAAATCGCGCCCGTGATGTTCGCTATGGCAAGCCGTGCAGCTCAATCCTGATTTCATATGCTTGTCAGAAACTTCGGAATGAAACGCATTGGTTGAATGGCACGACGCGCAGTTTTGATTCAACGAAGCTTTGACCGAATGACAGGTCGTGCAGGAACCGGCGTTGGTATTGATCGCAATGGCGGGCGTGGCGACGAAATTACCGCGCGCGTGCGCCGTCGAAAGCGCGCCAGGCGAATAGACATCCTTGAACGCGAAGATCGCCAGCAGGGCCAGCGCCGTGATGATCAACGTCGCCCAGCCGAACAGTGCGCGTGGCCATGGACGTTGCAGATCGCGCGTCGGCATCCAGTTGAATTGCGCTTTGCCCAGCCGCCGCTTCGTTTTCGGCTTCAGGGGCGAATCAGTCGCCAGTTTGCCCGCCTCGCGTTTGCGTTTGTCCCAGAAGATTTTCAGAGCCTGATCATCCGCCGGTTTAAGCATCCCGGTCAGCAGGCCCGTGCCTGACAGCCGCCGCGTGCCTTGGGGAGTGTTCTTTTCGCGCTGTAACTGTGCCAGCAGGTTCGGGTCCAACCGCACCGTCTTGCCCTGTTCGAGCGGCTGTTCCACCCCCTGTTCCAAACGCTGCCGAAGCAGACCAGTGCCCGGATTTGCCGCTTCGACAGGCAGGGGCTTGACGGTCATCTCCACTTCAATCATCAATCCATCTGCAACATATTTCGGATAAAGGAAAAACGGCCCGATTTGAACAACGTCACCGTCGGCCACCGGCGTTTGATCAACCAATTCACCATTCAGCGTCGTGCCGTTGGCTTCGGACAGATTGAAGACCCAGTAGTCGCCATTGATCTCTTTAATGCCAGCGTGCGTGCGCGAAACTGTCGGATGATTCAGCGCCAGGTCGTTTCCAACCAAACGGCCAATAGTCAGCCCATCACTTTCGAGCAGCGCCGGATCGAGACTCAAGTCTTTGCGGATGATGATGAATTTGTTCATAAAAGCGGTGGTTAGTTGTTGGTGGTTGGTGCTCCCTACCGGCTTCATCACTACCCGCTAGGTTAATGGTTTCCACCGACCATCAACCACCAACCACCAACCACCAACCACTTTATCGAGCAAGAAAGTAGATTACCTGAATGATATGAACCAGCATCAAAGCCAGCATCAATGAAGTTACAAGCACGTGCGGTGCAAGCCAGAGCTTGAGCAGTTGATGCATGTAAATCAGCGCGTCCACCCGCCGCATCGTCGCGGCGGTTTCCAGAGACTTCGTCAATGCTGCTCTGTCGGCCTCGGCAATCATTTGCCCGTCTGAAGTAAATGTGGCCTTGACGCCGGCCAGCATCTCTTCCAGCGATTCGCGCTTGAAGTATTGCCGCAGCAGAAAGCCAAAAGACAACAATCGCGGGATCACACGTTGCTGAATTGTTGTGCGAACCTGAGGCGAAGCGGCGGCCATCAACTCGCCCAACTCCCCAGCCAGTTCTTTGCGACGCGCGCTCAAATCTTCAATCAATAAAGGCTGGCCTTCGATCTTGGTCAGCATTCGCGGCGCGAAGAAGTAGATCAGAATGCCAAACAATCCCGTCAAAATAACCAGATCAAAAGAAACCATCAGCGCGGTGGTTAATACGCCGCCTGAACTTTTGCCACCGTGCAGAAGCAGCACGATTCCGGCGATCACGCCCAGATAGCTATGCGCCAGCATCCAGTAACGCAATGGGCCAGCGCGCTTCTTGTATATCCGCCGCCGCACCGGGTAGGCCATCACGCCTGCAATGCCGAACAGCCCAACGATGCCCGTCAGCCAGCGGACGTCTAGCCAGGTTCCGATCAGCGGACGTTCCAACCCGTACCGGGACATTCCCAGCACAGTCAGCAGCGTCAGCGCCAGCGTTGCGCCCAAGCCGAGCAAGTGCATCAGCCGCTTGCCAAAATCCTTGTGCGAAGTATGACGCGCAACGACGTGCGTCGAGTCGCGAAAGATTGTGCCTTCGATATTTTTGATCTCGGCGAAATAGGTGTGCGGATCAACGCGCAGCAACGCGCCTGTCGGGCAATTCTCTTCGCAACTGTAGGCTTTGGTCTTCGCGCCCGGAGGATTCAGCGTCGTGCCCTGGCAAAGGTTGCATTTGACGGCCAACAAATCTTCCGTCTGTTCCACCGCAGGCGGCAGCGGGTCTGGCTTCAGGTCGAACCAGGAATGCCAACCTTTCGCTGTTGCATCGAACTTGCCAGCTTTTCGCGGAATCATGGAGATGGCGTTGTAAGGGCACTGCGTTGCGCAGTCGCCGCAACCAATGCAGGTCTTCGGATCAATATCCACCTGCCCGCCTGGAAAGCGGCCAATCGCCCCGGTCGGGCATCCCGTTAAACATTCAGGGTCCTGACAATGCAGGCAGACAGAGGGCGAAAGCAGGCTTTGAAGCTTTGATTTTGGTTCCATTGCCACGGGCCGCTCAATGTGGATGCCGCGCCGCAACAATCGCGATTGCCCGTGAACCTGATGGCAGGCCATTGAACAGTTGCCGCAACGCACGCACATATCCATGTCCATGACCAGCAGGTTCGTCGCATCCACCAGACCGGTTTCGATCAATGCTTCCTGCGCTTTGGCAATGGGCAGCGGCTGGCGGCGTTCGTCCGGATTGTCGGGCGCAGCCATTCCGGTGAAAGCCAGCAGCAGGATTTCGCGCAATTCCGGATGCTTGCGCAGGTGCGAAAGCGAAATCTCCAGCACTTCCGTCCGCCCCATCAGCGTGCAGGTCTGCTCCCAGTTGCCGTCGCGCGTAATCGCTTCAACGCCGAAACAGTGCGACGGGCCGAAGTAGGCTTCAGAGGCTTTCACGTCCCAATTATCCGGCCTGTCTTCCGCTGGATTGAGTTGGCGCGTCGCCTGCATCGGCGTCAGCTTTGCCCAACCCGACTTCAAAACGTAAAGGTGTTTGACGCGATCTCCGGCGCGAAACAGCACGTGGCTTTTGCCGA
>JBDSAM010000566.1:0-12256 GCA_039922135.1 Blastocatellia bacterium | reverse complement strand
CGGGCGACCTTCTGTGCGAAGTCAATGGCGTTAATGGCCGACAGCTTCTCCCACCCGCGCAATGCGACCTTGCCATCACGGGCGTCAATGCCGACCACGATCGTGTCGCCATACTCGCCAATAATGTGTTCCAGTAGCACGGGGTTTTCGATCGCCGTCGTGCCAATAACGATGCGCGTCGCGCCCAATTCATCCAGCCGCTTCACGTCGTCCAGCGTGCGCACTCCGCCGCCGAACTGCACGGGGATGCTGACTTCATACAGGATGCGTTCAAGCGCCTTCAGATTTTCGGTGTCATTCTTGCCGAACGCTGCATCCAGATTGACGATATGCAGCATCTCCGCACCTTCGTCATACCATCGTTTAGCGATGATGACAGGATTTTCGGAATAGACCGTTTCGGCGGAAGCTTGCCCCTGCGTAAGCCGGACGCAATGCCCTCCACGCAGATCAATGGCTGGGATAATGATCATGGTATGGATATGTTACGGATGAGGGAGCTGACTGTTTTCGCACGCTCTCAACCCCTGTTAAGCGGGCGCTGACGAATCAGGCCCGACGTTAGACGCTTACCTCGCCGATTGTTCAAGTTGCTGTCTGATTATTGAATGTTTGAAACGATTGCCACCGCGAAATACCGCTGGCAACGCCGTAAATACTACTCATTCGCTAAGCTGATGCAAGCATAAAGATGAGCAGGTTGAATTTATCGGACATTTCATTGTGTCTTGGCTGGCAAGTGCTTGCTTCACCGGCGAATTTAATTCTTGCGAAAATATGGGGGGGATGGTATTCATTGCCTGCCCTGCTCGTACCGTCCGGCTCCCCGGCTGGCCAATCTGCCAAGCAGTTTCGATAATTCTGCCAGCCTCCTTTCCTGATTGATTTACCCTGATAGGCAAAAAAGCAATGCCCCTAACCCAGACGTATCCGACGCGTCTTAAAATTTGGCACCGTCCAAAATAGAAGGCGAGGAACCGATATGCCTCAATCCATCGTTGTCGTCGCTGCCGTTCAGGCAGCCCCCATTTACATGAATCTGGAACGAAGTCTGGCGCGGGCGCTGGAACTGATTGCTGAAGCCGCCAAACGCCGCGCACAGCTTGTCGTTTTTCCTGAGTCATGGTTGCCGGGCTATCCGGCATGGCTGGACATGTGCCGTGATGTCGCGCTGTGGGATCACCAACCAGTCAAACGGCTTTATGCACAACTGCTGGAAAACAGCGTCACCCTGCCAGGCCGCGTTGCCGACGCACTGGGCGATGCAGCACGCCGCCATAACCTGACGCTGGTGATGGGCGTGCACGAACGCACTGCCGAAGGCGCTGGACGTGGGACGCTCTACAATTCCATGCTGACCTTTGGTCCGACTGGTGAACTGCTCAACGTCCATCGCAAACTTGTCCCGACCTTCAATGAAAGGCTGATCTGGGGGCAAGGCGATGGGCGTGGTTTGCGTGCTGTGGAAACGCCCATTGGCCGCATCGGTGGCCTGATCTGCTGGGAGCACTGGATGCCGCACGCGCGCCAGACATTGCATATCGCGGGCGAAGACATTCACGTTGCGCTCTGGCCATCAGTCAAAGAGATGCACCAGATCGCCAGCCGCCATTACGCATTCGAAGGCCGTTGCTTTGTTGTAGCCGCGGGCGGGATCATGCGTCGCAGCAATCTGCCCGCTGAACTGGAGTTCGGCGACAGCGTACCAGCAGAAGATGGCGATTTCATTCTGAACGGCGGAAGCTGTGTGATCGGCCCTGATGGACAATACATTGCCGGCCCTGCCTTCGGCTCTGAAGTTATCATTCTGGCGCGCATCAACCTGGAACGCATTCGCGAAGAGAGCATGGCGATGGATGTGACCGGCCATTTCAATCGGCCAGACTTGTTCGACTTCCGCTTTAAAGGGGGGTTAATGCGCGAAACAGAGAATGTCGAACTCATCTCCGCCGATGAAGACGATCTCATCCATCCTGCTGAAGTCCTGCTTCCATCTGCCACTGAAGCGCTCTCCGGCTATGACTCTGCGCCTGCGCTGCGCGTCGTCAAGCCGTCGCGCACGTCAAGCTACGAGTCCGAGATTCACGACCTGGAAAAACAGATCGGGTGATCGTTCGCTGGGAAACCTACCCCATCGCCGTCACACCCGTATTACCTTCCCAGGGATAGAAGCCAAAGACTTCCAAAATCCGTGGGATGCCAAAGCCACAGAGGCGCTCAAGACCGTACCCGGCCTGGATAAGGCCGTCTCGAAGATTTTGGAGTACGGGCTTGAGCGCATTTTTATTTAGAGAACACCACTGGGATTATTGGAGCCGTAAAGTTTGAAACGTCCCGACTGCCAGAAGAAGCGCCTCGCAATTAAAGGCATCAAGCCGGTTCGATTTTTCGATGAAATTCTGTATTATTGCGCCTCCTTGCTTCTTGATTCCGAGAAGGCGAATTCATTCAACGAGGTTTTAGAAGTTTAGATGACACGGCGTTGCCCGCTTTGCCGGCGCGAGACAATCTGGGAAGTCAATCCGTGGCGGCCTTTCTGTTCGGAGCGTTGCCAGACGATTGATCTGGCCAATTGGGCGTCAGAAGGTTATCGCGTCACGCTGACTGAAACGCCTGAAGGCTTGCTGCCCGCGGAGTTCGCCGAGTTCATGGACATTGATTCGGATCTGGAAAACAATTTCGATGAGCAAAAATAGACTGTCTGGTTCGTTCTCCATTTTGTTGGCCGCGTCCTTGCTGATTGCATTAGCACTTTCGCTGGCGTGCAACAACGCTGCGGCCCCACGTTCCGTGTCGGGTGCGAAAGACGCAATGGACAAGAAGCCAGCAACAAATCAACAGGCGATTAAAGACTCCCTGGATGTGCCGATTGCCAAACTCGACGGTGGCACATTCAAGCTGGAGGATTATCGCGGCAAGGTGTTGGTTGTGGATTTCTGGGCGACCTACTGTCCGCCGTGCGTTAAACAAGCGCCGCAACTTGCCGTACTGAACGAACGGTACCGAGATCGCGGCTTGGTGGTTGTTGGGCTGACTTCCGATCCAAAAGATGACCAGCAGAAGGTCGAAGAGTTCATCAAAAAAGCGGGCATCAACTACACAATTGGCTACGACAACAGTTGGCTCTCTGGTGCTTTTATGAAGGGCACTGAAGACGATTCCGGTCAGCCGCCCATCCCGCAACTTTTCGTGATTGCGCGCGATGGGCGCGTCGTCGAACACTTGATCGGCGAACAGCCCGGCCGGATGCAATACCTGGAAAAGGTCGTGAATGAACAGTTGGATTCTTCACGCTAAATCAAAAACGAAAGAGCATGGAGTTATAGGCCCAAGCCTGATCACAGCAACCTGGCTGTGATTCATGCCTTTTTTCCCAAGGGGTAAGAGCGATGTCAAAAAATTGGTTTAAAGCTAGCTTCAACGGCGCGCTGCTGAGCGTTGCCTTTGTCCTGATAGTGACAGCCGGTGCGCGGGCTTTGGGCGCGCAGGATGTGCCGGAACTTCCGGCGGCAGATGGATCGGGCGATACACCCGAGATGATGATTGACATGGTGTCCACAGTGCCTGGCGGCGTCCCCGGTGGCAGCCAGATGAAGCTGTCTTCCTTGCGTGGAAAAGTGGTCCTGCTGGATATGTTCTGGTCGCAGTGTCCGCATTGCGAAGAGCATGCGCCGCATATCGTTGAGCTATACAACGCCTATCGTCAGCGTGGCTTTGCTGTGCTGGGACTGGCAACTGATCCTAAGGGCGACAAAGATTCGCCGGGCCGCGTGAAGACTTTTATGGCCAAAGCGAAGATCAATTACCCCGTGGGTTACATCACCAACGAAGTCATCGCTTATTACGCCGACAGCCACAATCATGGTGTCCCGCAGATAATAATCTTTGGCCCGGATGGCAAGATGGTGTTGCGGGAGATTGGCTGGAACGAAGGCATCAGCAAGAAGGTCAAACAGGCCATCGAAGCGCAACTGGCAAAGATGGCAACCGTCAAACCCGGCAGCAAGGCCAGCGCCAAGCCAACGCAGAACAAATCCAAACAGGGCGACTGATCCTGAGAAATGATCCTGAGGCTGGAGAATCATAGTCATGAGACATCGAATCAAAACAGCTTTTAATGCCGGTTGCTTAAGCATATTTTTTGCGCTGGCGGTGGTCGCCGCCTCGCCGCGACTTGGCGCCTCAGACGTGCCGGAATTGCCAAAGGCTGACGGATCGGGCAATGCGCCGGATATGCTGGTTGACCTGGCATCCCTTAACCTGGGAGCTGTTGCTGGACGGCCACAGCGCCTGAAGCTGTCTTCCTTACGGGGGCGCGTGACGCTGATTGATATTTTCTGGTCGCGCTGTCATCACTGCGAAGAGCACGCGCCTCATATCGTCGAGCTTTATAACAAATACCACCTGCGCGGTTTCAACGTGCTGGGCATAGCTACCGATAGCAAAGATAACAAAGAGGATTTGGCCAGCCTGAAGCAGTTCATGCAAAAAGCCAGGATCGCTTATCCAGTGGGTTTTTTGACGACGGAGATCCGCGCTTATTACACCGACCCGAAAGAAACCGGCGTGCCGCAGATGATTCTGTTTGGCACTGATGGCAAGATGGTTACGCGCGAAGTCGGTTGGAATGACGGCATCGCCGAAAAGATAAAAAAGGTCATCGAAGCGCAACTGGCGAAATCGTCTGCGGCCAAAACAGGCCCAGGCAGCACAAAGGCAGCCTCACGCAAAACCAGGTAGGCTTAAAGAAGCTGAATATCTAACATCGCTGGCGGCGCTAAGACCTCAGGCATTTAGGCAATCCAGGACAGAGTGCCCGCCAACTTTCCACAGAGGTTTTACATGTCAAAAGTGTTTTCCTATCTTCCCTTCTCTGCTCTACGTCAATCGCGAACCACGGCAATTTCACTTCTTGCAGGATTGGCTTTTGTCATCCTGCTGCCGATATTTAATGCTGCTGACGCCAAAGTGAAAATTGGCGAATTACCGAAAGATGCCATTGCCCGCCGCCAATTGCGCATGACTGATGGCCGCCAATTCACGCTGGCTGAGATGCGCGGCAAGGTCGTTGTGCTGGATTTCTTTGCCGTCTGGTGCGGCCATTCGCGTCAGCACATTCCGACCCTGACTAAGTTCACCGAAGACGACAACAAGCGCGGATTGCAGATCATCGGCTTGGCCGTTGACGATGCAGAATCCACGCCCAAGCGCGTCGCCGAATTCATTCAACAAATGAAGATCACTTATCCAGTGGGAATGATCGAGGATCCTGTGTTTGTCAAGTTCGTCGAATCGAAAGATGTCTCAGTGCCGCAAACATTGATCTATGGGCGCGATGGCAAGCTCGTAGCATACTTCAACGGCCACGATGCGACGGTTGACGCCGAGATCACAGCCACCATCAACCGCGAACTGGGCAAATCCTAGCCCTCTGGGAATTCAACCATACAGGAGATTGGTAAAGGGCAGCAATTCCCGTTATGGCGGTAACCTTAGCAGACCACGAATGTGGTGCCGGCCAAGCCCGCCGGTACCAGATTATCACGCTGACCCGTCCCGGCGAGTTGAGCAACGAGAGCGAAGTTATGCTATGCGCGCGTTGCGCCCGCGCTGAGCGCCGCCGGTTGTCTGAACTGTCCCCCTCACCTGACAAAACGGATGGACCGAGTGAAATAACACGGGCAGAACTGATCGCTGAACTTGACCAGTTTTTTGCCGCCAGCGGTGTCTTCGATATTTGTGGGCGCTGCCACCAGCAAGGCACAGGCTGCTGTCCGCCGACTTGCCGCGTGATGGGCACAGCTGGATGTGATCCAAACAACAAGCGAGGTAAGACGGTCTTTTGCGCAGCATTTGTTTGCAGTGCGCTGCTCAATGCCATCTCGGAATGCAACCCTGAAGCTGGTCGCACGCTGCGATGGGTTAAGCGCGAGTTGGGGCTGGCGGAATTTCACATCTACGAGATGATCACCCGTGTCCCGGCAGAGGCGCGCGAAACCGTTCGCCCACTCACCTTACCCAAACGCTATCCGCGCCCGGAAGGGTTGAGAAATGCAGGAGAAATCAGGCAGAAGCTAGCAGCTTTGACCGATGAAGTGCTTGCTCTCAGGCGACAGTGGCACGAGCTTGAAAAGCGCGAGAAGCATTGATTTTATTGCCCTTTGCGCGTTTTCACGCCGATTTCGGATGCTTCAAGCCCTGACGAAAATAGTTTTTGACAGCCCTAGACCAATCTGTTACATTTCGCGCCTCGCTGACAACTTCTGAATCCGCATCAAGTTAGACTTGAAACTGAGACTTCCGGACGAATGTTCGGGGTCGGTGATGTGTTGTTTTGTGTGCATGTTGCGGTGACCAAGTGCAGCGAAGACTTCTTTTTTTATTCCATCGCGAGGGGGTCTACGAACGGTCCGAAATGAAATCAGCCATCGCTGAGGTTGCTCAGACATACGGCATCGAAAACTGGGGTGCCGGATATTTCGGAATTAACTCGCGCGGGAACCTGATCGTCCGGCTCGCGCAAGACGACTCCCGTAGCGTTGACGTCAAGAAGGTCGTTGATGACCTGATCGCCCGGCGCGTAAAGCTGCCGCTCATTCTTCGTTTCCCACAAATCTTCGCCAGTCAGGTTCGCAAAATGAACCGCTCCTTCCTCACGGCAATGAAAGAGTTCGATTACAAAGGCGAACACCGCGCTGTCTTTCCGATGAAGGTCAATCAGCGGCGGCAGGTAATCGAGGCTTACCTGGAAGAGGCAACCAAACACAGTTATGGCCTGGAAGCTGGTAGCAAGGCGGAACTTTACGCCGCCATTGCCATGGATCAATCGCCAGATTCCCTGCTGGTCTGCAATGGATTTAAGGACAATGGTTTCATTGACCTCGCCTTCGTTGGCACGCAAGCGGGCAAAAACGTCGTCATCGTTATTGAAAAATTGAATGAGCTGCCGCGTATCATCGAACGTGCGCAAGCCACCGGCATTCGCCCAATGCTTGGGATGCGCGTGCGGTTATATTCTCGTGGATCAGGACGCTGGGAAAAGTCTGGCGGTGAACAGTCGAAATTCGGGCTGACAACAACTGAATTGCTGCAAGCCATCAAATCGCTGCGCGATGCCGGAATGTTGGACATGCTGCGCGTCATGCATTTTCACATCGGTTCGCAGATTACACAGATCAAACGGGTCAAAGCAGGCGTCAAAGAGGCCGCGCGCGTTTATGCCAAAATTCGCAAAATGGGCATTGACGTGGATCACCTGAATGTCGGCGGCGGCGCGGGGGTGGATTATGATGGCAGCAAAACCAGCTTTGAATCGTCGGTGAACTATACGATGCAGGAATTCGCCAATGATGTGATCTACACGATCAAGAGCGTCTGCGAGGAAGAGAACGTTCCTGAACCCAATGTCATTACCGAATCGGGTCGCGTACTGGTTGCATATCACGCCATGCTGATCACCAACGTCATTGATGAGATCGAGACCGTGCAGGGTCTGGTCAATGTGACGATGACAGGCAACGAGGCACAGGTCATCAAAGAGCTTTACGACCTGCACAAAATGATGACCGCGAAAAACTTCCTGGAGTATTACCACGACGCCCTGGAACACAAAGAAGAGTTATTCACTCTCTTCGATCTGGGTTTCATTAGCC
Source organism: Blastocatellia bacterium (assembly GCA_039922135.1). Taxonomy (GTDB): domain Bacteria; phylum Acidobacteriota; class Blastocatellia; order RBC074; family RBC074; genus RBC074. The sequence continues at coordinate 4,604 of JBDSAM010000566.1, read as the reverse complement.
TGGAAGACCGCGCCAAAGGCGAAATCCTTTTCTGGGCGGTCTGCGATCGGGCGAACAATTTCGCAAAACTGACGCAGAGCAAATCCGAAGAGTTCGACGATCTGAGAAAGCTACTTTCCGCGAAGTACCTGTGCAACTTTTCGGTCTTCCGTTCAGTGCCGGATCACTGGGCAATTGACCAGCTCTTCCCGATCATACCGATTCACAGACTCAACGAAATTCCGACCGACACCGCAACGATGTGCGACATCACCTGTGATTCGGACGGCGTGGTTGACAAGTTTGTTGACCTGCACGATGTAAAAGAAGTGTTGGAGGTTCACGACCTCCGTAATAACGAGCCTTACTATCTGGCGATGCTGCTGATCGGCGCGTACCAGGAGGTGATGGGCAATTTCCACAACCTTTTCGGCACAACCAACGAAGCTCACGTCGTCGTTTCTAACGACGGCGAATATCACATCAGCCGCATTATTCCCGGCTCGACCGTGGGAGAGATGGTCTCCTTCGCAAGATATGAAAAAGAGTTTTTGCAAGATGGCTTCCGTACCTTGCTGGGCAAACAGATTAAGAAAGGAACGCTGACGGAAGAAGAAGCCGGTCGTTTGACCGAAGAATACGATACCCACTTCGACGGTTACACGTACTTGGACACGAATGGGCGGCATTGAGATGGTTGGCGGCTGGTGTTGGTGGTTGCCCACGGCCGCCCGTAACAACAATTTTCGATTCAGCTAAACTGAGAAACAATGATCCGAAGAATTAAAGGCGCAAAATACCTGACCAAACCGACTGACCCGCTGCAAGTTGACCGCGACCGCAGCGTGCCGGGATTGCTGGACAAGATGGAGAAAATTTCGTTTCAGGGACGCAATCTGGCCCTGGCCCATCAAATCTGGCTGCAGATGCTGCAAGAGAATGCCGTCGTCTTTATGGGCATGAGCGGCGCGCTAGTGCCCGCAGGGATGCGGCGGCTGGTGGCGTATCTGATCAAAAACCGTTGTATTGACGTGCTAGTGGCGACGGGCGCGAATATCTTTCACGATCTGCACGAAACGTTGGGACGTCATCATTACGTAGGCGATGCAAAGGCCAGCGACGCGGAGTTGATGGAAGAGAAGGTGGATCGTATCTATGACACTTACGCATCCGAAGAAGAGTTCCGCGAAGCCTACGAATGGATCGGCGGGTTCGCTTCGCAACTAGACAACTCGCATGCATATTCGACGCGAGAGTTTCTGCATCTGCTGGGCCGCGAGTTGAGCGAGATCGCTACCGAAGACGGCATTCTGACTTCGGCCTTCAAATCGCGCGTGCCGATCTTCTGCCCCGCCATCACTGACAGCGCGTTCGGCGTTTCCATCGGCATCAGCCGCATCGAGAAGAAGAACCAGTTTCAGTTCGATGTGATTCAGGATGTAGTCGAGATGGCGCAGATCGTCTCGAAATCGCGCTCGACCGGCATGGTGCTTTTCGGTGGCGGCACGCCCAAAACCTTCATCCAGCAAAGCGAGACCGCAGCGGCGATGCTGCACAATACGATACGCGGCCACAAGTTCGCAGTTCAAGTCGTCACTGATTCACCCGATTACGGCGGCTATTCCGGCTCGGACTTCGATCAAGCGCAGTCGCTGGGCAGAATGGCAAAGAATTACCGCTCCGTCACCGTTCGCTGCGATGCGACGATTGCCATGCCGCTGTTGGTGACATCGCTTTCGCAGACCGCGTCGAAAGCGATGCGCACGCGCAAGCGCATCCAATTCAACTTTGGCAAAGATTTGAACATCACGATGCCTTAGGCCTTGGCGAAACCCGCTTATGTCAAAAGGCGCAATGAGAAGTTAACTTCTCATTGCGCCTTTTGTTTTTGGCAAAGTGGAAGTTGCTGACGCCCTTAAGGCAGCGTCACTTCCTGCCCGACGTCGATATGGTCCGGGTTGCTGATGCCACTTGCTTGGGCAATTGCTTTATAGTGATTCGCATCACCATAAAAACGCTTGGCGATCTTCGACAGCGTGTCGCCAGAAACAACCGTGTAGGTCGAACCGGACTTAACGTTGATGTCAATGGTTGCGTCGGAGACATTGGCATCAATGCCTTTGATCACGTTCCACAATTGATCCTTGGCATATTCCGACGGGACGGTGCCGCGAATCAGAATCTTGCCGTCTTCTTCATTGACGTTCTGGACGTTCAGACCAACGTCGTGACCTTTTTCCAGAACCGCACTGTACTTCGATTTCAGTTCGTCAAAACTAGCCATGGCTAGAGTCCTCCTTGGTAAATTGAATTGTTGATGGGTCGGGAGTCCGAATTCAAACCGAAGCAAGCCACGTTGAGAATCCGCCCGATTTGAGAATTACTGTTACGAATGTATGGGGATTGAATTGACCGCCGCGCAGTCTAAACAAAACACCTGTTGATGACAAGTTGAGGCTTCGTTCAGCGCGAACTTTGCGGAGAAGGACAAACCCAGCGCCCCGCTTCATCACGCGTCCCCGCTGCCCCGGAACTTAAACCCCCAAGTCCTGTACGCGAATCTCGGTCGGCCAGTCGTAGGTAAAGAAAGGAAACCGCACGTGATTTTTGTATGTGATCTTGGCTGTCAGTTTGCGCCCGTCGCGCCATAGTTCGATGCGGTTGTCATCGGGTAAGCCTGATTCGCGGGCCTTCTCCCTTAACTGAGCGCGGACATCGTCGTCCTTTAAGTTTTGCAGTGCGCCGCGATGCAGAATCTCCGCTGTCGCTGCCTGCATCTGCTGGGTGCCTTGATAGATCGGCACAAAGACAGCAACGACGTACACCAGCGCTGCCGTAAACGCCAGCAGCAATAAAACCATAAACCGCCCGGCTCCTTTTTCAACGGAACCCGAAACATAACGTTGATTCATAATCTTTCACCCTTTCGCAGTGGTAATCAGCAATTCGCGCACAGCAGCACGAATAATCGCCGGTGGAATGTCGTCACGAACGATAACATCGCCGATCCTGGTTGGAAGAATGAAGGGGAGTTTACCTTGAGCAACTTTCTTGTCGTGCGCCATCGCGGCGATGATTTCCTGACTTTTCAGATCGTCAATGCGGGGCAGCTTTTTGATTTTGCCGATGCGGGCCAGTTCCGCAACGCCCAGCCGGATGGCATCAGCTTCAGCGCGTGGAATTATACCCACCTTCTCTGCAATCGAGGAAGCGCATTGCATTCCGTAACCGACCGCTTCGCCATGCTTCAATCGCCGGTAAGCCGTCACCGATTCCAGCGCGTGGCCTACCGTATGGCCGAAATTCAAGATGCGCCGCAGGCCCGACTCTCGTTCGTCAGCTATCACGACTTCGGCCTTGATCTGGCAGCATCGCGCAATGATGCGCGCCAGCAACGCAGGATCGAGCGCGTTGATGCCATCGAGTTGGTCCTTGATTAAGGTAAACAACGGATGATCCCGTATGACTCCATATTTCAGCGCTTCGTACAACCCCGCGCGCAGTTCCCGCTTCGGTAGCGTGGATAGCGTCTGCGGATCAATGATGACAGCGCGCGGTTGGTGGAATGCGCCGATCAGATTCTTGCCAAGCTTGTGATTGACCGCCGTCTTGCCACCCACCGAACTATCAATCTGCGCCAGCAATGTCGTCGGAATCTGCACGTAATTCACGCCGCGCTGAAAGCAGGCCGCGACGAATCCCGCCAGATCGCCCGCCACGCCGCCGCCCAACGCTACCACCGCATCGCTGCGTTCAAAGCGATTGGCAATCATAAAGGCCAGCGCTTTTTCAGCGGTTGCGAGTGATTTCGCCCGTTCGCCATCGCCCATCAAATGCGTCAGCGTGGCAAAGCCTGCTTGCTTCAAACTCTTTTCAACAGCTTTGCCATAAAAGCCATGCACGCGCGCGTTCGAGATGATTGCCAGCTTGCGCTTTTTATTGCCTAGCGCGGTACGCGTGATCTCGCCGACTTGCTTCAATGCGCCGGCGGCGATTGTGATGTCGTAGCTGCGTTCGCCGAGTGCAACGTGAACTGTCGTTGATTGCGGATTCTTATTCAAACTCATAGCTCTTTTAGAGGTTGGTCATTCTTCAATCTGTTTGAGAGTTTCACTTATCAAACAATCAAAATCCAACTCGCCCAGTCCAATCATTGCCGCCAACTCTTCCACCGAATGCAACTCTCCGGTGTTCCACAAGTCAATCAGCATCTCGCCTGCCCTGCCCGATAACCACCAATGCGAGCCGAATTTGGTCTTCAGGCAATCGCGCATCTGAACTTCAAACGCAGCGGCGCAGATATAACTGGCTGAGCTGAAATCATCGCTCATGTCGCTGAAAGCTTCCGTCTCATCAAATCGGACGCGCACAGCATCGGCCATCAATTCAGCGTAACGCGACCCTGCGCCATTCTTGAGTTTGCCTGCGTGAAATTCGGTTTCGTAGATCAGCTTCGCGGCCTGGCGGCGAACGGCCATCAACTTCAAGACCGCCAGTGCATGGCGGAATTCATTGTTTTCAACAAAACCGAACGTGCCCGCCAGCCATGCCGGTTCGAGCAGAAGGTTTTCAAACAGCATTCCCCAGACTTCGCCCACTGCGGCGTCGCCGTTGATCCGAAATTC
>JBDSAM010000565.1:0-6005 GCA_039922135.1 Blastocatellia bacterium | reverse complement strand
GGAGCGGTAGCGACCGGGTACTCCCGAAGCGCGCGCCTCTCGAATCCACCCGGTCGCTACCGCTCCCGGTTCCGTACCGTATCTTGGTGTGCCCCCTCTATAGCGATGATGACGATTGAAAGAAGCGTTGCAAACGAAATAACCGTAATCCAATTACTCAGGCGGCGAATGGGAGTAGAGCAAAATTCAAGGGTGATGCGATGATCGCCCGCTGGTAAATCAACTAGTATGTTTTTGACCGCGCCTTCTTTGATCGGCGCAATTTGTCCATCCACCGTCGCCGTCCATCCGGCAAAGTTACGCGTGCGGAATTGCAGTTGATCGGGTTCGCTACGTTGGACGCGAAGCTGGCGAAACTCCGGCTTCCACCATTCGATGGTGATTGAGTCGTTGCCTGAATCAAGCTGTACTGGCGGCATCGGCGGATTGTCGCGCCACGCGCCGCGCGGCAACGTGGCATAGTTGTAATACTCCGGCTTCGGCTTCGGCTCAAACGCCTGCCTGCGCCACATTGGCCAGACAACGCACCATGCGCTCATTGCCACTGTGGCCAATAGAATTAATCCCACACATGCCTTCTGCTGCAAGTCAGCAATCCACGCTTTGTCCATTTGGCCGCAATCCGCAATCCGCAATGGTTGCCACGAACATCGCCGTCGCGAAACTGGTCAGCGCCAGCATCCGCCACGAAAAGACTCCTGTCTCAATCTTCGGAATCAATCGTCCCAGCGGCGCAGAATACTTCGTCATCAAAAAGCTGGCGAATAATCCTGCCGCAGCCCATTGCCGCCAGGGAACATTGTCGCGTCCACCCATCCTGGCTGCTCTTGTAAATCTCCACAACACCGCAGCCGCGATCAAAATCGTAGCCAGATTGAACGTCCAAATGCGGTCAAGCCGAACGAAAAATGGGTTGCCAACGTGGTCATAAACATTCTGCGAAAAGTCGAACACATAGCTGTCGTGATACGGCCACACCCGCGCGACATCGTCGTAATTGACCAATCGTTGTTCAGCAATCGCCGGATAGAAATACGCCGCCGCCAGCATCGAACCAAAGATGAGCGATAGAACGATCCAACCGAGTTCGCGCCACTTTCCTGCTCTGATGGCTGACACGGCCACACACGCGCCAAATACCAGCACGAACTGATAGGCCGTCGGCGGGTGCGTCCACAAGAATGCGCCGAAGCTGGCTGCCAACCCGGCGAAAGCGAGTGGAACAGAGTTCAGTCTGTTCCGTCGTCCAACAAAACAGACTGAACTCTGTTCCACTCCTAGCAGCCTGCCGGCAAACAACAAACCCAGCGGAACCCAAATGAAACTGGTGAATTCCGACATTGCCCCGCGCTGATACTGGTTGATCAGATGGTATGGCGCAAAGACGTAAGCCGCCATCGCTACCAGCGAAGCCCCGCGCGATACCCGCTGCCGCGCGTACCAATAAATCGCCGCCGCCGAAGCCAGCATCGTCAGCCAATAAAAGCCTGCCCAGGTTTCCACCCAACCGCGCGCGAAAAAGTAAATCGTTGAGGTCAAGTAATAAGCACCTGGAGGATAGAAGCTGGTAGTCGGCGCGCCATACACATGCGCGTTTTCGTCCCAACGTGGATAAATAATGCCCGACGCCAAGCTCTGCCAGAAAGCATTCATCTGGATGTAGTGCATCCAGGCGTCCTGCGTGATCGGCATCTCGCCGCCACAACAACCCACTTTCTGATCTTCGCCGATGATAAAGAACGGCAGCACGGCCAGCGAAGTCAGCGCGACACAGATGACCGCAACTGCCAGCGTCATCTTCCAACGGCTGTGGGCTTTTCGCTTTGTTCGATTTCGCCAGAAACATTTGTTGAGGGCATTGGGCGCAGATTCTGTCACACGGGGCAAGATCAGCAAAGATTCAAAAGCAAAGATTCAAACCGCCGGTATGTATGGTCAGCAATCGGCAGGCCGCGTGCTGAACGGCTGAAAATCGCCTGGCTAGGACAGCCTGTGCGCAAGCTTACCGTTTCAGTTGAAAGGTTCTGCTGACACATAGAGCGCGGCTGAATGTGCCGAAACGTTGTGCTACATTACGCTCGCACTTCTAAATCCATTTCAAACAGAGGCTCAACCGGGAGAAATCATGGACGCTTTTCGTGACAGCATGCTGCAACTGATTACGCAGACTTCAACCAACCTGCCGCCCGACGTGCGCCGCGCAATGGCGCGCGCGATGGGCGAAGAGCAGGGCGGGCGCTCGCTGCAGGCCTTGAATGTCATCGCCACCAACATTGACATGGCTTGCAACAACGATGGGCCAATTTGTCAGGACACAGGCTGGCCTACGTTCGAGATCAAAACGCCCATCGGCGCGAACCAGTTGGCGATGAAGAAAGAGATTCGCGAAGCCATTGCCGAAGCAACCAAGCGCGGCAAGCTAAGGACGAATTCAGTGGATTCGCTGACGGGCATAAACAGCAGCGATAACCTGGGGCCGGGGACGCCGACGATGCACTTCGACCAGTGGGAAAGCGAAGACGAGATCGAAGTGAAGTTGTTGCTGAAAGGCGGCGGCTGCGAAAACAAGAACATTCAATATTCGCTGCCGATGGAATTGCCGCATTTGGGCAAAGCCGGACGCACTCTGGACGGCGTGCGCAAGTGCCTGCTGCACGCGGTCTGGCAAGCCCAAGGGCAAGGATGCAGCGCCGGCGCTATCGGAGTCTGCATCGGCGGCGACCGCGCGCAAGGTTATCTGCATGCCAAAGAGCAACTCTTCCGCACGCTGGACGACATGAATCCGCACCCCGACCTGGCTAAGCTGGAAGACTACATTCTGCAAACGTCGAACACGCTGGGCATTGGCACGATGGGCTTCGGCGGCGGTGTAACCCTGATCGGCTGCAAGATCGGCGTGTTAAACCGACTGCCAGCCAGCTTCTTTGTTTCGGTGGCCTATGACTGCTGGGCATTCCGGCGATTGGGCGTGGTGTTGGATGCCAAGACCGGGGAGATTAAACGCTGGCTCTACCGCGATGAGAAGCAGCCGGCAATTGAGATGTCGCGAGGGGGAGGTTTTGTCGTTACCGGCAAAGAGAAAGTCCTGCGTCCGCCGCTGACCGAAGAGCAGGTGCGCGAATTGGAAGTCGGCGACGTAGTGCTCATCTCCGGCGAACTTTACACGGGCCGCGACGCCATCCACGCGCATCTGATGAATAATGCGCCGCCGGTCAATCTGTTCGGTTCCGTGCTTTATCACTGTGGTCCAGTGGTCATGAAGAACGGCAACTATAAGATCACCGCCGCCGGCCCAACCACCAGCATCCGCGAAGAGCCGTATCAGGGCGAGATCATCAAGCGTTACGGAGTGCGCGCGGTTATGGGCAAAGGTGGCATGGGCGCGAAGACATTGGCCGCGATGAAAGAGTACGGCGCAGTTTATCTGAACGCCATCGGCGGCGCGGCACAGTATTACGCCAAATCCATTGACGAAGTGCTGGACGTCAACCTGCTGGAATTCGGTATTCCTGAAGCCATGTGGCACCTGCGCGTGACCGACTTCCCAGCCATCGTGACAATGGACGCCCACGGCAATTCACTGCACGCGGATGTCGAGAAGGCTTCGGCGGCGGTGCTGGCCAAGCTGGCCGAGCCGGTGTTTTGATTTCAAATTCTGAAAGAAGGTTTTGCAATGCTCAAAAGATCAACTGTTCTTCTGATCGCAATTTTCTGTTTATCACTCACGGCAAATGCACAGCGGCGTATTCCCACCGTTGACGATCTGCTCAACGTCAAGTCGCTGGGCGGCGCGCAGATTTCGCCCGACGGCAAATGGGTCGCCTACACAGTGACGGAAACAGACTTCAAGCAGAATGCTTACGTAACGCACGTCTGGCTGGCGAACGTGCAAACCGGGCGCACGCTACAAATGACGCGTGGCGAAAAGTCGGTCGGCAACCCGCAATGGTCGCCCAATAGCGAGTGGCTCGCATTCACCAGCAATCGCAGCGGCGACAAGAATCAAATCTTCGCCCTTCATCCCGACGGCGGGGAAGCGACACAACTGACCAGAGCGGAAAACGGCATCAACGGCTTCGCTTGGTCGCGCGACGGTAAGAGCATTGCCTTCACGGCCAGCGACATTGACAGCAAAGCGGCCAAAGAACGGCAGGATTATCTGGGCGGTTTTGAAGTCGTGCGCAACGAATATAACCATTCGCACCTGTGGACATTCAACGTTGAAGAAGCTTTGAAAGCGCCCATCGCCGGAACGCAGCACACCAAAGGCAAAGAGTTCACTGTAGGTTCGTTTGCGTGGTCGCCTGATGGCAAGCTGATCGTATTCAGCGCAACGGTCAATCCTGATTTGATCCAGGGCGGCACTTCGGACATCTACCTGGTTTCATTGGATGGCAACTCCGTCAAAAAACTGGTCGCGCAGCCCGGCCCGGATAACAACCCGAACTTTTCACCCGATGGTAAATGGATTGTCTTTTCGTCGGCGATGGGAAATCCGAAGTTCTTTTACACGAATACTCGGCTGGCGATTATTTCCGTGGATGGCGGCGCGCCGCGTTCAATCACAGATGGTTTTGACGAACAGCCGGGCTTCGCTGAATGGAATGCGGATGGGATTTACTTCGGCGGATCGCAAAAGACGGCTTCACATTTGTTCAAACTTGACCCCGCCAATGGCAAGTTCGCGCGCATCAGCCAGCCCGACAATTTAATGATCGGTGGCGCCAGCTTCACCAAAGACGGGCGCACCATCGTATTCACCGCACCATCGGCAAATTCACTCAACGAAATCTACATTTCGGATGTCACGAACTTCGCGCCCCGCAAGCTAACTGCGATGAGCGATCAGGTCAAAGACTGGACGCTGGCCACGCGCGAAGTCATCTCCTGGCCGAGCAAAGACGGCGCAACCATCGAAGGCGTCCTGCTCAAACCCGCCAACTTCGATCCGTCAAAAAAGTATCCGTTGCTGTGTGTCATTCACGGCGGGCCGACGGGCGTTGACCGCCCTACCTTGCTGGATCGGAACTACTATCCGACAGACATCTGGGCAGCGAAGGGCGCATTGATCCTGAAGGTGAACTATCGCGGCAGCGCGGGCTATGGCGAAAAGTTCCGGCAACTGAACGTTCGCAATCTAGGTGTGGGCGATGCGTGGGACGTAATTTCGGGCGTGGATTATCTGATTGGCAAAGGCTGGGTGGATGCGAAGCGCGTCGGTTCGATGGGTTGGAGCCAGGGCGGGTACATCTCGGCGTTCTTGACGACTTCGTCGGATCGCTTCGCGGCGATCTCAGTCGGCGCAGGGATTTCAAACTGGGCGACTTATTATTACAACACCGACATCACGCCGTTCACCATTCAGTACCTGGACAAAGACCCGGCGATTGATCCGGAGATTTACGCCAAGACCTCGCCGATGACCTACATCAAACAAGCCAGGACGCCAACCCTGATCCAGCACGGCGAATTCGACCGGCGCGTGCCGATACCGAATGCCTACGAATTGCGGCAAGGCTTGGAGGATCGCGGTGTGCCGGTGGAGATGATCGTTTACAAAGGCTTCGGCCACGGCATCACAAAACCGCGCGAGATGCGAGCCGTGATGCAGCACAATCTGGCGTGGTTCAATCATTACATCTTTGGTGAAGCCAAACCGGATTTTGCCAAACCGGAATTACCGAAAAAGGACGACGAAAAAGCAAAAAGCCAGGCCGGAAATTGATTCCTGAAAGCGAGGTAGATTCCATGAAACGATTCCTGATTACGTTAATCTTTGCGGTTGTATTCTTTGCTGAAGACCGCTTTCACGCTCCGGCAGTTGCCGAACCAAATCCAATTCCGCAAAAAAAGATTGTTCAGTCACTGCGCATACAGGTGCTTTCGACAATGCTTTCGGGCAATCCCGGCGGTGGCATCGGCGAATGGGGCTTTGCTGCCATCGTCGAAGTGGATGGGCAACGGATTCTGTTCGACACCGGCGCGCGGCCCGACACTGTGCTGAA
>JBDSAM010000564.1:0-5311 GCA_039922135.1 Blastocatellia bacterium | reverse complement strand
CCCGCTGCCTTTGTATTTGGCCACCTGCGGATACGGGCAGAGTGGGCGTGTGCGGATGACGGGACTGTTCGGATCAGGAGTCTGCCGTTTGACAGCGATGATTTGTTCGGGGGCGATGCCCGCTTCGACCCAGCGTTCAAGCGCCAATGATAAATCGTGCTGCGGGTCGGACTGGGCGTTGCTGACCGTTGCGCCGAAGCTGTTCGGGCCGGGGCCGCCGCCACAATGTTGCATGCCTGGAACCATAAACAGGCGCGTGAATGTGTTTGCTTCGCGGTGTCCCATTTTCGCCGCCACGCTCTGAAAATAGTTGATGGTGTTGACCGGCGGAAGCGCGGCATCGCTCCAGCCATGATAGAGAATCAGCTTGCCGCCGCGCGCTTTGAACGCTTTCAGATTCGGGTCGGTTGCATTAAGCACTGTCGCCAGTTTTTCGTCGGTGGCCTTGCCGTCTCTTTCTAGGTCGAAGGTTTTGAAGTCCCATGCCGGATTGTTGTAAGTCATGTTTATCAGCGCCTGGGTTGAGAAAAAGAACTGCGCAGACTTGGTAGGCGATGCGCCGGTGATCCAATTGCTCCAGCCGCCCGACCCCGTTTCGCCGCCCGGCACAAAGCCCGGAATAATTTGTTCACCCTTCGAGTTGCGCGGCCCGGCATAGATTTTTTTGAGCGCTGCAATCTGCTTTTCGGTCAGGCAGGAGTCCGACTCAGCGCCTTTGCAAAGCAATACTGAAGGATCGAAGCGGCATTGGGTGGGATCGTCAAGCACTCCGTCTGTTAAGCCATCGCGCTTGTCACAAGCGGCCAGCACGGCAGTTTCGATTGCTTTCAATTTGCTCGCCGGGATGTAACTGGCCGGATCATTCAGCGTCGCCTGCATATTCCAGGCGAAGCCCGTCAGAATGTGCGTGAAGTAATTGGCGGGCGCGCCAGCGATGATGCCGTCGTAATCGTTCGGATAACGCTGGGCCTCCATCAGCGCCTGCCGCCCACCGTTTGAACAACTACTGAAGTAGGAATGCTTCGGCCCATCGCCGTAGAAGGCATTGATGATTAGCTTGGCCTTTTCGGTCATCTCGTGAATCGCGCGATGCCCGTAGTCAACAATCTTCTCAGGATGTCCGAGCGCCCAACTGGCATCGCTGCCGCTGTGGCCGGTATCAGTCGAGGCGGTAGCGTAGCCGCGCGCGAGCGCGCCTGCCAGCCCTGCGAAGGAGAGCGACCCCGCGAAGCCGCCATTGCCAATACCCTGAAATTTTCCATTCCATCCCGCGCTCGGCATCCACACTTCAAATTTAATTTCCGAATCACTGGCCGGTTTGATCACGCCGGTCACTCGGCAGAAGGCGGGCAGCTCTTTGTAGAGAGCCGTCGCACCCGCACCAGCCGTTGGTGTGAATGCGCCCGATGCCACGGACTGCGCCGCCGTAATCGTTGTGTTGGGAAGCTTGAGATCAGCCAAACCTTCGCAAGTTGCGGCGGCGGCGGGGCCAGAACCAAATGCCAGCATAGAGAGGAGAAGAATAGAAAAGCTCTTCCAGAATAGTTTTCGTTGAGATGCTTCGTTGGTGGTCATCTTGATCCTCCAATAATTATTTGGTGTCGGTTGAATCGCCGGGAGACGGCCTGCATATGGCCGAGACGCGCTGGGACCAATCACAGCCTATCTTTCCGGGAATGCCAGCAATTGGTCGAGACTGGTAATACGCGACGAATTGTCAGTGTGATGATTGTTACGGTCAAGCAATATGGCCCGGATGCCTACTGCCTTCGCACCCTCGATGTCTTCGCGCAACGCGTCGCCGACGTGTATGGCTTGTTGCGGTTCGATACTGTGCTCTCTGAGCGCCGCTTGGAAGATTGCCGGGTCGGGTTTCGCCGCGCCGACTCGCGTCGAGATGTGGACTGAATCGAAGAATTGTTCCAACTCGCAAGCCCTCAGCACATCGTCCAGGCGCGAATCGAAATTGGAAATGACGCCAAGTCGCAAGCCGCGTTGTTTCAACTCTGCCAGCGTCGGCGCGACATCGTCGTAAACGCGCCAGCATTCGCCCGTGCGAAACCGCTCGAAGACGTCGTCGAAGAAATCATCGAAATGCTGGAACGAGCCGAAGTCGGCGAAGACGGCGCGCACCAGATTGCGCCACCAGTCTTTTTCAAGCGAAGGCAGTCTTTCCTTCGGCGTGTTGCCAGGGAAAGCTAGCGGCGGTTGCAGCCGGAACCAGCGCGCGAAGTTTTGCTGCAATTGTTCGGCGTCGGCGTGCAGCCCGTACTGTGCGGCCACGCGGCTGTAGATTTCGCCGACGCTTCCGCGCACCTCCAGCAGCGTGCCTGCGGCGTCGAAGAAGATGACTTTAGGTGTGTGCAGATCTTTCACCTCTCGTGATTGCCAGCGGATTTTTGATTGGGTTGAAGTGGTCGAAGAACTCAATTGACGAAAGCCTGCGGATAGTACGACAACTTTATCCTTTGCCCAATACCCTGACCGCGAGCGCGGTTTTCTGAGCGAGCCAGGCTGTGGTACAACATCGCTCACTCCCTGCAAAAAAAAATCAACAAACATCGAAGGAGATACAATAATGAAACTGAATCGGACTCTGTCTGTTCTGGCAGTTTTGGTAATGGTTGTGGTGGCGATAGCTGCGCAGAAGCCCAGCCCGCCCAAATCAGCCGAGATGATGCTTAACGGGAAGAAGATCACTATCAAGTACAGCGCCCCCTCAATGCGCGGGCGCAAGATCGTTGGTGGCCTTGTTCCTTACGGTCAGGTCTGGCGCACGGGCGCCAACGAGGCCACTACGCTAGTTACCGAAGCCGACCTGATGTTCGGCAACGTCGCAGTGCCGAAGGGCAGCTACACGCTCTACACGCTGCCCAGCGAGACGGGCTGGAAGCTGATCATCAACAAACAGACCGGCCAATGGGGCACCCAGTACAGCGAGCAGCAGGACCTAGCGCGCATTGATATGAAAATCACCAAGACCGCTGCGCCGGTCGAGCAGTTCGTCATCACCCTGGCGCCGGCTGGCAAGGGCGGCGTACTGAAAATGGAATGGGAGAACACTTCGGCTTCGGTTGATTTGAAGCTGAAATAATCAAAGGCATAGACTTTAAGAAAATGTTTTTCCCACGAAGCTACACGAAGAACCACGAAGGAAACAAACCCTGCTAAATCAGAAGCGTTCTTTCTGCCTTCGTGCAACTTCGTTTGCCTTCGTGGGAGAGGTTCTTTTTCTTGAAAGCTATAGCTTGATCCCGAAATAACAACTCCTGTCCGGCCACCAGTCGTGGTTGCGGACAGGAGTCGTCGTTATCTGTCCGGGATAGGGCATTCCTGGTTTTACGCGCTTTCTTTTCATCGGACGGGCCAGCCTTTATAATCACCTCGCTTTTCAACGCAACCATCACACAAACGCAGTTCAAATTTTCAGGAGCAATCTTGTGAAGCGACTTGTCCTACTCTTTTTGTTTGCCTTATTCGCGCATGCCCTTTATCTGCCCGTACTGCATTCATCAAAAGCACAGCAGACGCAGGCTTCATCAAAACTGAATCCGCAAATTGAGAAGATCGTCAGCGAGATTTCGGCCAAGAATGTCGAAGCCAGCATTCGCAAGCTGGTCAGCTTCGGCACGCGCCATACGCTGTCGTCACAGGACGATCCGGTGCGGGGCATCGGCGCGGCGCGTCGCTGGATCAAGGAAGAGATGGATCGTTATAGCCGCGAATCTGACGGGCGGTTAATCGTTACCGAAGACGAATTCATCCAACCTCCGATGCAACGCGTTCCTAAAGAAGCCAAATTGGTTAACATCGTTGCCACGCTGCCTGGCACACAGGCCGAATCGAAAGATCGGCTTTACGTCGTCAGTGGCCATTACGATTCGATCTGCTCGCCTGGCAGCGACATTACTTGCGATGCGCCCGGCGCCAGCGACGACGCTTCAGGCACGGCCGCGGTTATGGAGATGGCGCGCGTGATGTCGAAATATCAATTCGATGCCACAATCATTTTTATGACAGTGCCCGGCGAAGAGCAGGGATTGCTCGGCGCGGCGCATTGGGCCGAAGAGGCGAAGAAGAAAAATTTGAACATCGCGGCCATGTTCACCAACGACATCATCGGGAACACATTCGGTGGCAACGGCGTGAGAGATAACCGGCGCGTTCGTGTCTTTTCAGAAGGCGTCCCGACTACCGAAACTGAGGCTGAAGCGCGTTCGCGCCAATCAAGTGGGGGAGAAAACGATGGCCCGTCCCGGCAACTCGCTCGTTACATCAAGGAGATTGGCGAACGGTACGTCAACAACTTTGAAGTTACGCTGGTCTTTCGCCGGGATCGTTACGGGCGCGGCGGCGATCACAATGCATTTTTGCAGCATGGTTTCACGGCGGTCCGCTTCACTGAACCGAATGAAGATTTCACCCGCCAGCACCAGAAAGTCCGCGAAGAGAATGGCATCAAATACGGCGACGTATTTGAAATGGCCGACCCCGTTTACGTCGCGCAAGTTGCCCGCATCAACGCTTCCACAATGGCAAGCATGGCGCTGGCTCCCGCCCCGCCCACTGGCGTACGGTTCAAGACCGGGCGTCAGGAGTACGACACTACCGTTGCATGGCAAGCGAGCAAGGAACCGGATGTGGCCGGTTACCGCATCCTTTGGCGCGAAACGTATCAGCCTTTCTGGCAGCGCAGTGTCGAGGTCGGCAATGTCGCCGAATTCATCATGAAAAATTATTCGAAAGACGATTACTTTTTTGCCGTGCAGGCTATTGATAAAGAAGGTAACGCCAGCGTACCGTCATTTCCAAAGGTTGTGCAGGGCGCACGCTGAAGGTCGCCGCGACATTTATTGGCAGTAGCTATCATCCTGTTGTTCCTCACACGCGCTGTAATCGCCGACATGCGTTGGCTAACAGCAGTGCGTCGTTCTCAACTGTAATATCACCTGAAAAAGGAGAGTCTATGATTGGTACTGCGTTGCTGTTATTTCTGGCCGGGCCATTTGCCGGTAATGGGTTGATTATATTGTTGGTCGTCGGTGCCATTGCTGGCTGGCTGGCTGGAGTAGTGATGAAAGGCGGCGGGTTCGGCCTGGTCGGCGACATTGTCGTCGGCATCGTCGGGGCGTTTCTTGGCGCTTGGCTATTTAGCTTGCTTGGCGTGTCGGCAGGCGGAGGCACGGTCGGGTTGCTGATTACCGCATTTATTGGGGCAATAGTTTTGCTCCTCTTAATCCGGTTAATTAAAAGGGCATGAGCGATGGCGTAGGGGCCCGGCCAAGACGGTTTTTTGTCGGGCCCCTACGCT
>JBDSAM010000563.1:0-6679 GCA_039922135.1 Blastocatellia bacterium | reverse complement strand
GGCTTTATGCGTTACCTCAAACACATAGATCAACATCTGTGGCTGACCGACGCCAAGCATCCCGATTCGCCCTATGGCACGGCGTGGTTTCACGACACCAGCCTGCCGCCTGCCTCCAATGGAACCGTTAACTATGATCTGCCCAGCCGCAGATACATTTTTGAATTTAAGCTGATTCGCGCTGAGCAAGACAAAGGGCTGCGAGCCGTGGACATTCAACTGATGGCTGAGCTGTGATCGCATCGCGGCTCGCGCCTGACCAAAGGTCTACTCATTCTCGGCAGAAGAAGTCCGACCGGCAAGTATCTGTTCATCGCGCGGACAGATGCGTATAATCTCCATCCGATGTGGCGATGTGGCGATGTGGCGATGTGGCGACGTAATTTACTCCGGGTTGACCGCGAACTTCACTCCTCATCAACTCATCCTCGCGTGCTTCTGCGGAACCAACGGTGCTCCCCTCAACAGGCTAGACTGGCCTCAATCAGCGTTCGATCATGATGAAGCAATCCCCTTCCCAAATTCGCGCAGGCGTTTCAGCGATTTTGATTGGCTTGGCAACATGGCTGGGCGTTTTTGGCTTATTGGCATGGTCAGGGCGAACCTCACATTCAAATGTTCCCGCCTCCACACAATCGTCACAATCGTCACCGAAAGCCAGTCTGAGTCAATTGCCGCTCCGTTTTGAAGCCAATCGCGGACAGACGCACGAATCGGTTCGCTTCGTCTCGCGCGGACAGGGCTACACGATCTATCTGGCAACTTCGCAGGCGCGGTTTGAACTACGTAGCAATGGAACAAATGAGCGTTCGGCCCTTGGCCTGAGCTTAATCGGCGCATCGAACGAATCCATCACGGAAGGGATCGAACCGCTGCCAGCGCGCAGTAACTATTTCATCGGCAGTGAGCCTGACGGCTGGCAAACAGATATTCCGACCTATGCCCGCGTGCGGCAACGCGGCGTTTATACAGGCATTGACGCTGTCTTTTACGGCAACCAGCATCAACTCGAATACGATTTCGTCGTCGCGCCGCATGCCAATCCGCAACAGATAAAAATGGCTTTTGATGGAGCCGGCAAGATTCACATCGCTGAAGACGGCGATTTGCTGCTGGCGATCAGCAGCCGGCAACTGCGCATGCATAAGCCGGTTGTTTACCAAGAAACAGTCGGCGAACGGCGCGAGATTTCAGCCGAATTTGCCATTGACGATGACAACACTGTCGGCTTTAGATTGGGTGAATACGACGTCAATCAGCCGTTGGTGATTGATCCGGTGGTGGATTACTCAACCTACTTCGGCGGCAGCGGCTCGGACATTGGCTACGGTATTGCGGTGGATTCGCAAGGCGCTGTTTACCTGACAGGCCAAACGGCGTCGCTCAATTTTCCACTCAAAAACGCGGCCTATACGATGCTGATGGGCGCGAACGATGCCTTTGTTATGAAGCTCAGCCCGAATGGATCAACCGTCGTCTTCTCGACCTACATCGGCGGGCGCAATCCCGGCGATAAAGGCGCAAGCATCGCAGTGGACAAGGCTGGCAATATATATTTTGCCGGAGAAACCAATTCACTCAACTTTCCGTTGGTTAACGCCCTGCAAGCAAACTTTCGCGGCAACGTGGATGGCTTCGTCGCCAAATTCAACATCGAAGGCAATACCCTGCTCTATTCGACCTACCTGGGCGGCAGCTTCTTCGACGCGATCTACAGCATTGCGGTGGATCGCTTTGACAATGCCTATGTCACGGGGCGCACCGAATCGGCAAACTTCCCGACCAAAAATCCGCTGCAAGCGGCCTTGCGCGGTCAGCGCGATGCATTCATTACCAAGTTCACGCCCGACGGCGCTCTGGTTTATTCGACCTATCTGGGCGGCGACCTGCCACCGGGTGCCAGTCGCGATGACGAATCCGGTTATGGTATCGCGGTGGATCCACTGCAAAACGCCTATGTCACCGGCTTTACCTCTACACCCAGCTTCCCAGTCGTGGGCGCAGTGCAAAGCAATTTTGCCGGAGTCGAAGACGCTTTCGTAACGAAGATCAACGCGACAGGGTCTGCGCTGATTTATTCCACATTCCTCGGCGGCAACCGCACCGACGAAGCGCGAGCAGTCGCAGTGGACGCGCTTGGCAACGCATATATCACCGGTTACACCTTCTCGATTGACTTCCCGACATCCAACGCACTGCAACGGCAATACGGCGGCAACGTTGATGCGTTCGTAACCAAGATCAATGCAACAGGCGCGGCCCTAATCTACTCAACCTTTCTAGGTGGCAACGGCGCTGAGAATACGGGGCTAGTCTCTGACAACATCCCGGTCGGCAGCATCGCGGTGGATAATCTGGGCAATGCTTACGTGACAGGCAAGACTGAATCAGAAAACTTTCCTGTCGTGCGCCCAGTGCAATCTTCTCTGCGCGGCGACAACGATATTTTCATCGCCAAGATTGATCCGGCGGGTATGGCGCTTATCTACTCCACATATCTGGGCAGCACATTCACTGGCGAGAACGGCTTCGACGAACGCGGCCTGGACATCGCGGTAGATAATTTTGGCAGCGTCTACATCACCGGCCAGGTATTGAAAAACGATTTTCTGACCGTTTTACCAGAGCAGGCAAACTTTGGCGGAGGATTGAGTGACGCCTTCGTCTGCAAAATCTCAACGCCTGACATCTTAACGCTTGCGCCTGTCTCCACTGCCAGCTTTACTGGCCCATCGCTTGCGCCCGAAGAGATCGTCGCCGTCTTCGGCGCTAATCTGGCCAGCGGGACTGATATAGCGCAGACCGTTCCGCTCCCCACTTCCCTGCTCGGCTCCAGTGTTAAGGTGAAAGACAAGACCAACGCCGAACGCACATCATCTCTGTTTTTTGTCTCTCCCGGCCAGATCAATTTTCAGATTCCCCCGGGGACTGCTGAAGGTAAAGCCACCATCACTGTCACCAGCACGACCGCCGACGGCCAGAACGTGCAGACCAGCACCACGGTGTTGATCGAAAAGACCGCGCCCGGACTGTTTACCGCCAACGCCAACGGAAAGGACGTTGCAGCAGCCATTGTGGTGCGCGTCAAATCCGACGGTTCGCAAACCTTCGAACCGGTTGCGCAGCTTAATGCCCAGAACATGCTCATTCCCGTACTAATTGATTTTGGCCCCGCCAGCGATCAACTGTTTCTGATTCTGTTCGGCACAGGCTGGCGCAACCGCAGCGCAGTGGAAAAGGTAACGGCGCAAGTCGGCGGCGTTAATGCCCCTGTTTTGTTTGCAGGCGCGCAGGGCAGTTTCCTGGGCGAGGATCAAATCAATCTGCAATTGCCGCGCAGTCTAGCGGGCAGCGGCGAAACGATTGTAGCCGTGACAGTGGATGGACAGTCGGCAAATCTGGTGACTGTGGCATTTCGATAATCTCTGCCTGATCCCTCTTCTTCCTGCCCAATTGCTTGACAGCCATCACTGCCTTGATTACTTTCGCGCCACTTCCAGACTGTCATCACGAAACCATATGCAACCGATCCAATCCTTAATTGACGCAAAGAGCGAAAGCTATCAGTCGAACTACGCTGCGAATCTGGCAAGCGTTGAGCGGCTGAAAGAGGAGCTGAAAAAATCTACGCTCGGCGGCGGCGAACAATACACGAAACGCCACGTGGCACGCGGCAAACTGCTGCCCCGCGAGCGCATAGAGATGCTGCTGGATGAAGGCTCCTACTTTTTAGAAATCGCGCCGCTGGCTGGCATCGCGATGGAAAACGAATTTATCGGCGCGGGTGTCGTTGGCGGCGTCGGAATAGTGTCAGGCCGGCAATGCTTCATTATCGCCAACGAAGCCACGGTCAAAGGCGGTGCAGTCAGCGAAATCGGCGCACGCAAAAATGCACGGTTGGCTGAAGTCGTGGCAACCAATCGTCTGCCTTCCATCTCCTTGGTCGAATCTGCTGGAGCCGACTTGCCTGTGCAGCACAAAATCTTCGTGCCAGGTGGCGCAGGCTTCAAAGAGATTACGCGGCGATCAAAAGCGCGCATCCCCAGCATCTCAGTCGTCTTTGGCAATTCGACGGCGGGCGGAGCGTATTTGCCTGGGATGTCCGATTACGTCGTGATGGTGAAAAAACAGGCGCAGGTCTTCCTGGGCGGGCCGCCACTGGTGAAGATGGCGACCGGCGAGATCGTGGACGAAGAGAGTTTGGGCGGCGCTGAAATGCATTCGAAGATATCTGGCCTGTCTGATTATCTGGCCGAAGACGAACTGGATAGTTTGCGGATCGCCCGCGAGATTGTCACGCATTTGCAGCCAAGTCTCGTCCCGCACCGCGAAGCCAGCGAAGAGCCGCATTATCCCGCTGATGAACTGCTGGGCATTGCCTCCGCTGACGTTCGCGTGCCATTCGATGTCAAGGAAGTGATTGCGCGCATCGCCGACGGCTCGCGCTTCGAAGAGTTCAAATCGCGTTACGGCGCAACGCTCATCACTGGCTGGGCGCGCATTCACGGCTTTCTGGTTGGCATTCTGGGTAATAACGGCGTACTGCTGTCTGAATCCGCAGCCAAAGGCGCGCAGTTCATCGCGCTCTGCAATCAACAGAACATCCCGCTGATCTTCCTGCAAAACATCACGGGCTTTATGGTCGGGCGCAGCTACGAAGAACAAGGCATCATTCGCAACGGCGCGAAGATGATCAACGCCGTGTCTAATTCGACCGTGCCTGCGATCACCGTGATGATCGGCAGCAGCTACGGCGCGGGCAATTACGCTATGTGTGGGCGAGCCTACGATCCGCGATTTGTTTTCACCTGGCCGAACCACCGCATCGCCGTGATGGGTGGCCAGCAACTGGCTGGAGTGATGGACATCATCAAACGCGATTCAGCCGCTCGCGCCGGAATCCCGATTGACGAAGCCAAACAGGCCATGGCCAAACAGATGCTGGAAGCGCAGATCGAGAAAGAGTCCGATCCGTATTTCGCCACGGCGCGGCTTTGGGATGACGGAATCATTGATCCGCGCGAAACACGCACCGTATTGGCGATTGCGCTGATGGCGGCGCATCAGAAACCGTTTGAAGGCACAATGGAATGGGGAGTGTTCAGGCATTGATGATTTGGCCGCGGGTGATAAGATGCAGCCGTTAAGGGAGGCACGTTTTATGAATCAACCAAACACTTTTGAGATTACGGAGGCCGATATGCCAACGCTGGAGAACGCTGTTGCGGAAGCTCTTCGCCAACTGCGCCAATCCAATGATGAGTACGAGGCGAGGAAGCCAATCATTGAGGCTCGAAGCGCCGAAACAGACGCCTTGCTCGAAAAGATCAAGGAGAACCTGGATTATGTGGAAGAATATCTCCGAACTCCTCTCACTGGTTTTCACCTTCAATGAGAAACTGAAGCATCAGGACAATCGCATTGACCGATCGGAGCGGCAAGTTCATGACTTGGCTGGACGGGTTGATCGCTTGACGGTGGACGTTGCTCAACTCATTGAACGTGATAAAAACAGGGAAATTCTCTTCAGGCAAGCGATTGAGATTGAGCGCCTGAAGCTTGAAAACGAGCGACTGAAATCCACGCGCGTGCTTCCACCGACTCAAACCCCTGAAGACCAGCCGTAGTAAAGCCGTCAGCCACGCGATGAATTCAATCTACTTTCGCAAAATCCTGATTGCCAATCGCGGCGAGATTGCCTTGCGCGTGATGCGCACTTGCCACGCGATGGGCATTGCCACTGTCGCAGTTTATTCGGACGCCGACGTCAACGCATTGCACGTTCGCGCTGCTGATGAAGCGGTCCACATCGGCGCCGCACCTGCCAAAGATTCTTACCTGAATGCTGAAAAGATTATCGAGGCGGCGAAGCTGACCGGCACTGGCGCGATTCATCCGGGCTACGGTTTTTTGTCGGAAAATGCCGAGTTCGCTGAAGCCTGCGCGGCTGCGGGGATTGTCTTCATTGGTCCGCCAGCGGAAGCCATTCGCAAGATGGGCTTGAAAAGCCCTGCGCGAAAACTGGCCGCTGGAGCTGGTGCTCCCATTGTGCCCGGCTACGACGGCGAAGAGCAGGCGGACGAAATCTTGCGCGCGGAAATCCTAAAAATCGGCTTTCCAGTTTTGATTAAGGCTTCAGCAGGCGGCGGCGGCAAAGGGATGCGCGTTGTGCAGTCTGAAAGCGAAATCACTGAAGCCATCGAATCGGCTCGGCGCGAAGCGGAGAAGGCATTCGGTAATGGCGCCCTGCTGGTGGAAAAGTTCATTGAACTCGCTCGGCATGTCGAGATACAGATTTTGGGCGATTCGCATGGCAATCTGGTTCATCTGTTCGAGCGTGATTGTTCGCTGCAGCGCCGCCATCAGAAGATCATTGAAGAGAGTCCGTCGCCTGCGGTCAGCCAAGAACTGCGAGCGCAAATGAGTCTGGCTGCGGTCAACATTGCGCGCGCGATCAATTACACCAACGCGGGGACAGTGGAATTCATTCTCGCGCCGTCAGGCAAATTCTATTTCATCGAAGTCAACACGCGGTTGCAGGTCGAACATCCAGTGACGGAAGCCATCACGGGTTTGGATTTGGTCAGGCTGCAAATTGAGATTGCCGAAGGCAAGCCGCTACCGTTTGCACAGGAAGAGTTAATGGCATCCGGCCATGCCATCGAAGCGCGGCTTTATG
>JBDSAM010000562.1:0-6684 GCA_039922135.1 Blastocatellia bacterium | reverse complement strand
TGACTACTAACATCGTTAAGTAGTAAGAGCTAAGTTTGGTTTGTTAGGAATCAACCATCACCTTTACGGAGTAATGCTCGTTTCGTAGAAAGCGGTCAATATCTCGCGCTGAGTTATCAAGCTGTCTTTCAACCTTTGAAGCTTGTCCGCTATATCGGCTACCCTTTTTCCGCTGCGTTCATTGCTGGGACGTACATCCGTTCGGCGTACTCTTTGACCATTCGACGCGCGCTGTAGGTGGGCGCGGCAGTGCGAATCGCTTCCCGGATCAGATGCACCCAACGGCGCGGAATGCCGTCGCTGTCGCGGTCGAAATAGAGCGGCACGACTTCATTCTCCAGCACGCGGTAAAGCGCCTCGGCATCAGCCTCATCGCGAGCTTCGTCACTGGTCTCTTGTTGCCCTTCTTGAATGCCCGCGTCAATCGCCCAGCCGTTCGTGCCTTTATACCCTTCGTCCCACCAACCATCCAGCACGCTGCAATTCGGCACGCCGTTCAGCGCGGCTTTCTGACCGCTGGTGCCGCTGGCTTCCAGAGGCGGGCGCGGGTTGTTCAGCCACACATCCACGCCGCACACCAGGTGTTTGGCCCCGTGAATGTCGTAGTTTTCAACGAAGGCTATGCGCCCTCCCAGATTGTGGTCATGCGCCAGCCGGTAGACTTCGCTAATCATGCTGCGCCCGGGCGCGTCCGCCGGGTGCGCCTTGCCCGCAAACAGAATCTGAACCGGGCGCCACTCGTCGTGCAAAATGCGTTTGAGCCGTTCGATGTCGCGGAAGATCAGCAGCGCGCGTTTGTAGGTGGCAAAGCGCCGGGCAAAGCCGATCGTCAACGCGTCCGGATTGAGCAGGGTGCCGCTGGTCAGAACGCGAATCGGGCCTGCCGTCTCCCGCATCCAGTCCTGCCGGACACGTTCACGCATAAAATTGAGCATGCTATGTTTTAGGTGCTGGCGCACTTCCCACAGCTCTTTGTCAGGAATGTCGTGAATGCGCTGCCACAGTATTGGATCATCGTGATGTTCCAACCAGCTTTGTCCCAAATACCGTGCAAACAGCTTGTTCAGCTCCGGCGCGATCCAGGTCGGAGTGTGGACGCCGTTGGTAATTGACGTAATCGGTACGTCGTCTTCTTCCAGATCCGGCCACATCGAATGCCACATCTGCCGCGACACGCGTCCGTGCAATTTGCTGACGCCGTTGTGGCGTCCAGTTAGGCGCAGGGCGAGCGCCGTCATGTTGAAACTCAGTCCGCCTTGTCCGTCAGAATGCGCGCCGAGTGAAAGGAAATGTTCGCGATCAATGCCCAGCGAATCCCAATAGCCCGCGAAGTGCTTTTCGACCAGTTGGAAAGAAAAGACGTCGTGGCCAGCAGGAACAGGCGTATGCGTGGTGAAGATCGTTGTCGCGCGCACGAGGTCCGCCGCGTCGTTAAAGCTAATCCCACTCTGCACTAAAACGCGGATACGTTCGAACATTAGAAATGCGGCATGGCCTTCGTTGGCATGGAAGGCGGCCGGGCGAATACCTAGCCGTTCCAGCATCCGCACGCCGCCGATGCCCAAGACCATCTCTTGCCGGATGCGCGTCTCCTGATCGCCGCCATAAAGCCGCGCCGACAACTCGCGATTCCATGGGTCGTTCTCTTCCACGTCTGTGTCCATCAGATAAAGCGAGACCGAGCCGAGCCGAACGCGCCATACTGCAACGTAAATGACGCGCCCATCCAGTTGCAGCGCCAGCAAGCCGCCCTCGCTGTCGCGCGTGATGACCGGCTCCATCGGCGCAGCGCTGTAATCGAAGCGTTCGTTGACCGCTTCCTGCAAGCCTTCGGCGCTGATGCGTTGCTGGAAATAGCCCTGCGGATAGACAAACCCTACGCCTACAAGCGGCAAGCCAATATCGCTTGCCTCTTTGCAGTGATCGCCGGCCAGAATCCCCAAGCCTCCGGAATAGATCGGCAGCGAAGAGTGCAAACCAAACTCCGCCGAAAAGTAGGCAATCGTATGGCCAGCCAAATCAGGATACTTCTGCATGAACCAGGTATCTTTGGCCGCCAAGCATTTGTCGAAAGCCATCATGATACCTTCGTAATTACGCAGAAACGCGCCATTCGCCGCTGCTGATTCAAGCTTGGAGGGCGAAATCTGCTGCAGGAATTTCACCGGATTGTGCTGGGTCATTTCCCAGAGCGTCTTGTCCAGATATTGAAAAAGCCAACTTGCGTTGGGCTGCCAATTCCACCAAAGGTTATATGCCAGTTCGTTCAGCCGCCCGATGCGAGCAGGCAGGGCGCGGTCAGCTTGGGTATTCATTCTTAATCTTTCCGTGTTGTCCTTCGTTCGCGATTAGTAATTCAAAAAATGTGAGGTTGTGAATTGATCGAGATTGTTTCCACGACGAATGTCGCGATATGTGCGGATAGTCGAAACAGCACGGAACTTTACTCATCTGGCCCGCGCCCGTCAACTGACAATTCTGCCAACAATTCTGTCGTTATTCCGGTACCAAAACAGTGCGAAAGCCCAGCCACGTCCATTCGGAATTGGTTTCGATTTCGCGAATGTAGGAGAAATCGCCCGGCGCGCTTGACCCTACGGCGTAGCATTTGGCGCTGCCGTGCGTATCGCGGTAGAAGCCAATTTCCAGCGATTCGGTCTGGCTCCATTCTGGATGGAAGACCGTGCCGATCAGGTTGAAGACGAC
Organism: Blastocatellia bacterium; assembly: GCA_039922135.1. GTDB lineage: Bacteria > Acidobacteriota > Blastocatellia > RBC074 > RBC074 > RBC074. Next base: position 3,978 of record JBDSAM010000562.1, on the reverse strand, counting down.
CGGCGGACAGATCGTCAGGCGATATCCTTGCGGCATCAGCCCCTGCGCGCGCCAGTCTTCGTTGATCAGATTGACGAGTTTGCGCAACGAAGTGTAATCGTGACCGTAACGCGTACTGTTTGCTAGGTTGCCGCGCCCCCAATAAGTGGCGAACGGATCGGCCCGATCCTCAAAACCATAGGGCGTCCCATAAAACTGCCGGTTGCCGGGCAGGTAGCCTGGCTTAGGCGTTGTCTCAACTGCGATGATTCGCCCCTGATGGCGCTGATGCCCGTCGGTAATAGCCTGATAGGAAGCAGTCTTTTTGTAATCGGGATTCTGTGGATCCAGCCTCAGCATTGGGTAAAGCCGTTTCCGGTACTCCTCGCCGAGGGAGACGACTTCGTTTGGCGGGACCATATGCCATTCCAGATTGAATTGCGCCAGATGCTCCGCCACGCGCGCCGGCACTTCCACACCAGCCACTTCGCTTGGAAGAATTTCCACTTCGGGCGCGAGTTGGAAAAACTCGCGCAGCTTGTTATCTCGATCTTTGATCCACTCTTGCATGTTGCCTCCCTGCTGGTGAGATTACTGCTAATGGCTGGAGTCTAATGCCAATCAAGCCGCGATGACAGGATTAACAAAAGATTTTTTCGGAATGACCCAAGATCAATTACAAGCTCACCAAGGGAGAAAAGTCTGATGCTTGAAATAGCCCTCTTGCCCAACTACAATCGGCCCGCCGACAACGAATCTCACCCTAGTTTTTTGGAGAGAACTCGAAGATGGAATGCCTGCAATTTCAAGAACTGATTAGTGATTATCTCGACGGCGGCTTGGTTCGTCCGATGCGCCGAAATTTTTGTGAACACCTGCTGGCCTGCCGCCTCTGTCATCAGCTTTTCAACGATGTGCGCGAAACGCTCGACGCCTGCTATGTGATTCGGGAATCGCACGTGGGCCGAACAACAATCTTTGCCGATGTCCAGCAGCGCATCCTGGATGCGACGACTGCTGGAGAGATGCTCAGTTGCCGTACGCTCGACGCCCTAATCTCGGACTACTTCGAAGGCAACATTGAAAGCTCTTACGAGACGATTTTCAATGAACACTTCGCCGTTTGCGCAAGCTGCAATCGTCTGGTCGAAGGCGTACGCGAATCATTGATCGAATCTGAAACGGTCGAAGTGCCAGAAGAACTCTATGGCCGAATCTTCGCGGCGACGATGGGCACACGCCGCACTGCCTGAAACTGCTCATCATTGACGGCTCTACCTTTAACTTCCTCGGCAAGCTTGATGTACCCACTAAATCAGTCAGTTCCGCTAGCGGTAACAAGCGGAGATTCAACCAGGTCTCAATCATTGAGACTTCGTTTATTCCAGTTCGCAGCAATGTTTTTGTTGGCCAGCATCACTGCCTTTGCTCAGCAACCTGAAACCACTGAAAAGAAAGTCGCCAACCCCATCGGTGTCGCAGACGAACAGCGAAAATCCCAGCGCCAGACTAAGCCGGTACAGATCACCATCACGGCGCAGATCGAACCAGGCAAACCCGAAGACATTACGTTCATTTCTGATAGAGAGGAAGCCAGTTCTAAAACCGATACAGCAATACTCATCGGACACGTTCATATCACCTACGCTGACATGCTCGTCATCGCCGACCGAGTCAGCTACAACAAGACCACCGATGATTTAATCGCGGAAGGAAATGTCTACTTCGAACAGCAAGGCCAGCGGTTGACTGGTGAACGTCTAGATATGAACGTCAGGACTCGGCGCGGCGTTATCACCAATGCCACGGCCTTCACCAACCGCACGCCCGACGGCACTGTAATCATTATTGACGCCGACCGCGCCGACCAGACAGGCAAGGATACCTACACGCTAGATAACGCCAAGCTGACCGCCTGCCAGGAAGCCGTGCCAAAGTGGACTTTCACGGCCAAACGCGCCCGTGTCCGCATTGATCATCGCGCTTCGGTGACGAATGCGCTGTTTCGAATCAAAAACATTCCGGTCTTCTATCTGCCCTACGCTTCAATCTCAATCAGCAAGAAAGATCGTTCGTCCGGCTTCCTGCTCCCAAGCTCTGGTTCTTCAAACATCAAAGGCCGCACATTTCATCTTGGGTATTATCAAACTCTGGGGCGCAGCGCCGACGTGCTCTTGCGCACTGATGTTTACACTAACCGCGGCATCGGGCTGGGATTCGATTTTCGCGCGCGCACAAACGAGACCTCGCACATCAACCTCGGCTCGTTTCTGGTGCTCGACCGCCTGCTGGGGCCAAAGTTGCGAGATAATTGCAATCCGGCGACTGCCGACGACAAATGCCTGCTCCCAGACCAGGGCGGCAGCAGCTTTTATGCGGAAGGCGTTCATAACTTCAAAAACGGCTTTGTTGCGGTGGCTGACGTCAACATCACTTCCAGCTTTACCTTTCGCCAGGTCTTCTCCGACAACATCCTGTCGGCAATTTCGCCGGAAGAGCGTTCGCTGTTTTACCTGAATAAAAACTGGCGCTCGTTCAGTTTTAATGCTCAGTTCGGCGAACAAAGCTCGTTCATAGGTGAGTTCGACAAGAACGGCAATTTTGTCTCCGACCAGATCGTCAAAGTCCGCAAGTTCCCCAGTGTCGAACTGTCCAAACGCAGCACGCAGATTTCCGATTCCCTGCCCTTCTATTTTTCTTTTGACTCTTCGTTGGAAGGCGTACGCCGCAGCGAAACGTCCGGCGATAATTTCAACCTGAAAACGCCGTCCGTGGTTCAGCGGTTGGACTTCGCCCCGCGACTGACCTTTCCGCTGAAATCATTTGCAGGCTTCACGCTGACACCCAGCATCGGCATCCGCTCGACTTTCTACAGCGACAGCTTTGATCCGGTGAAGCGAGAGGTCGTGGGGCAAAACCTGTTTCGCAACTATGCCGATATTGACATTGACCTACGCGCCCCTGCCTTAGCCAAAATCTTTCATCACAGAGACGGCACTGCGTGGTTTAAACACATCATCGAACCGTTCGTCGAATATCGCCGCATTGCTGGCATTGATGACTTTGACCACACGATCCGGGTTGATGAACTGGATGTCATTGCGGACACAAACGAGATTGCCTACGGCATCAGTAACAGCTTTTTGATCAAACGCTCGAATGGAGACGGCACAGCGCCACAACCACACGAATGGCTGAACCTGACGCTGATGCAAAAATATTTCTTTGATCCGACGTTTGGTGGCGCGTTGCGCGAAGGTCAGCGCAACCAGTTCTTTCCTATCAACACGCTAGGGGGATTCGCCTTCGGCGGCATCAAACGTGATTTGTCACCGCTCAATATCAAAGCCCGGTTGCGCCCAACGCCGACCATCTTTGCCGACGTGCGATTGAACTACGACACAAAGTTCCATGGTCTGCGCGACTTCATCTTCGGTGCCGGAGTGACGAAAGGAATCTTTTCCATCAGCCAGTCGTGGTTCTACACTCGGTGCATCGCGATTGACCAAATTCGTTGCGATCCCAAAACGCCGCGCGATCCTTCGACGCTGCCCGGCAACCAGATGGACCTCTCGGCTTTTGTGGGCACCCCAGCGCGCGGCCCTTACGGCGGCTTCACCGTCAGTTACGACTTGCGCGACCAACTATTCAACGGCAGCATGCGCGACCACCACAAACTCATCAACCTGACCACCAGCGCCGGCTGGGCATGGGATTGTTGCAGCTTCAATGTTCAAACCGTCACCTTCAACGCTGGCTTCCGCGACGAAAATCGGATTGTATTTGCCTTCACTTTGAAGGGCATCGGTACATTCGGTACAGAAAGTATCGGCCAACGCCGCCGATAAAGATGAGCTAGTTTTATCTCCTCCCGGGATTGTCCAAATCCTAGTTGAAATTTTTCTCAGGCGAGCCATTGGCACAGAGGGATTCTTAGTTGAAATTCAGTGACCCTGAACCCAAACAAGGAGACCTTTCATGTCCAAACCTGAGATTAAC
>JBDSAM010000561.1:0-11471 GCA_039922135.1 Blastocatellia bacterium | reverse complement strand
AGAATAAAGACAGGCAATTGCTGCCGTTCTGCAAACGCGATTGCTTCGATCAGATCAATCTCGCTTCGCACTTCGGCAAAAAAGCGCGCCGAGCCGCCAATGCCCAACGTGGTGAACGGCGCGAGCGGGACGTTTTCTTGAATCAGAAGCGGATTGGGCATTGCAGGCAGGTGATGCGTTAGGGTTCGATTTCGCCCCGCAGGAACGCGCGGACTTTTTTCAAATCTTCCCATGCTTCGCGCTTCTTGTCGGGCGAGCGCAGCAGGTATGCCGGGTGGAAAGTCGGCATCACCTTGATGTCGGCGATGCGCGGGTAGTTCTGAAATTCTCCGCGCAGACGGCTGATTCCTGTCTTGGTTTCCAGCAACCCCTGCGTTGCCGGGTTGCCAAGCGTGACGATCAAGCGTGGATGGATAGACGCAATCTGACGATACAGAAACGGGATGCAGGCGCGGGTTTCATCCGCTTCGGGGTTGCGATTGCCGGGCGGGCGCGATTTCAGGATGTTGGCGATGTACACGTCTTCGCGTTTCATATCAATTGCCGCCAGCATCTTATCCAGCAATTGCCCCGCGCGTCCGACAAAAGGCCGCCCGCTGGCATCTTCATCCGCGCCCGGCGCTTCGCCCACAAACATCAGTTGCGCTTGCTGGCTGCCTTCGCCAAAAACGATCTTGGTGCGCGTTGTCCACAATTTGCAGCGTTGGCATTCTCCCAGATCACGTCGAATGTCTTCGATCGTTTCGCTAACCTGCGTCTGTTGGGCCTGTGGTTCCGCAGAATCGCCAAACAGCGACAATAGCGCCGGAGTTTCTTTTGTATTTGCCATTGCGATTTCCTGTTTGGGGATGAATTGCGGTGGATGGAAAGTTACAGGTTCGGGCGGCAGTGGTTCTTGGATTTCAATCAGTACGGGCGGTGCGGGCGGTGTCGGCGGATGAGATGCCTGCACTGATTCAGCCGCGGTAAGCTGGGCAACCGGCGATTCAGCCGCTGGCAATTCGCGGGTAGTAAGTTTTATTTCTTCGCCGATATGCGTCAACCCGAGGTCACGGTAATAAAACAGATGTTCTCTGGCTTGATTCAATAGGTCTTTGAGTTCTTCTCGCGCATCCATGCCAGTTCATCCTACTTCAGCCGCAGAATTTCATTCAATATTCGATCGGCCATTTCACGTTTGGTTTGCAGCGGCAATTCAATGCGCGCGCCATCGCGTGTCAGGATAGTTGCCGAATTGGTTTCGACATCGAAGCCAGCATCCGTGCGTTTGATGTCGTTGGCCACAATCAGATCCAGATTCTTCTCGCGCAATTTCTTTTCGGCGTAATCAAGCAACGTTTGCGATTCGGCGGCGAACCCGGCGACCAGACGGTCATTGCGGTTCGGATCGGCGGCAACGCTGGCAATGATGTCTTCGGTCGGTTCCAGTTCCAGGGTGATCTTCGCGCGGCCTTGCTTCTTGATCTTATGCTCAGCAAGGGTAACTGGGCGAAAGTCGGCGACGGCAGCGCAGCCAATGAAGACGGTCACGTCACTCACACGGCTGATCACGGCATCAAACATCTGTCGCGTCGAACGGACGTTGACTGTTTCAACATTTGCGGGAGCTTGTAGCTTTGTCGGACCAGTTACCAGCGTCACGCGCGCGCCACGATCCCGCGCGGCTTCGGCCATTGCATAGCCCATCTTGCCGGACGAACGATTAGTGATGAACCGCACAGGATCTAAATCTTCGACCGTTGGCCCGGCGGTAACCAAGACGTGCTGACCGGCGAAATCCTTCGATTGCGGCCCCGGCTTTGTGCCGATTGCGGATTGCGGATTCAAGAGTTGCAACGCGCTCGCTACAATCTCATGCGGTTCGGCTAGTCGTCCGACGCCGACTTCGCCGCAGGCCTGATAACCCGTGCCTGGCTCGACAAACTGCACACCCCGGTCGCGCAAAATCTTCACGTTGGCCTGCGTCGCTGCATGATTCCACATCTCGACATTCATCGCGGGCGCAATCAGAACGGTATTGGTGTTTGACAGGTAAAGGGTGGATAAAAAATCGTCAGCGATGCCGTAGGCGAATTTGGCTAGGATGTTTGCGGTAGCAGGTGCGATCAGAAGTAGCTCGGCTTCGCGCGCGGCGGCAATGTGTTCAATGGTCGAATGATCCCGCTGATCGAACATTCCCACAATGACGGGCTTGCCAGACAGTGCTTCAAACGTTGCCGAGCCGACAAATTCGGTGGCGTGTTTCGTCATCACCACGCGAACCTGCGCGCCTGCCTTTTGCAGGCCGCGTAATATTTCGGCGGCTTTGTATGCGCCGATGCAGCCTGTGACGCCGAGCAAAACTTTCATCGTTAGAAATTCAAATAAAGATGGAGAGAAAGAGAGACGGAGGGACAGAGTTCATCTCTCCATCCCTCCGTCTCTCTTTCTACGCGGCCTACTTCTCAGGGGCTGCCGTAATCTCGAACCCGATCAATCCGCGCTCAACCTCTTCCAGCGCAACGCGCGTCGGCTTGACGCTGGTGGTCATTTTAATTCGCGGCATCGCGCCCTTTTGAATCTGCTTGCTGCGTTTGGCCGCGATCAGAATTTTGCGGTACTTGCTGTCAATTGGCGGTGGTGTTTGAAAATCGTCTTGGTCGTTCATTTGTCTCCTTATGAAATCTGAAAAGGTTGAATGATCTGTTCAGCGATCTCATCGCGCTGCTTCAACCGGCAGCGTTCGGCAGTAATGATGGCGATGAGTTCGCTGGTTGCGCGTTTCAGGTCATCATTGATGATGACGTAATCGAAATGCTTGTATTGCGCCAGTTCGTAAAGCGCATTGATCAGCCGAATCTGCAAATCGTCCGCTGCATTAGCGCCACGTGTCTGCAACCGTTGCAGCAAAACCTGGCGTGACGGCGGCAGAATGAAAACTCCAACTGCTCCAGGGAACAATGCGCGCGCCTGTGTCGCGCCCTGCACATCAATCGTCAAAATCACATCGTTCCCCGCAGCGATTAGCTCTTCAACTAGGCGGCGTGATGTGCCGTACAGATTACCGTGGACTTCAGCCCATTCCAGAAAATCCCCGTTGCCGATCATCGCCTCAAATTCCCCGCGCGGGACGAAATGATAATGCACGCCGTCCTGTTCGCCCACGCGTGCGGCGCGCGATGTGAATGAGACTGACTCTTTCACGCGCCCGTCTGCTTGAACCACTGCTCCGACCAGGGTCGTTTTGCCCGCGCCGGATGGGGCTGAAACGATGAACAGATTCCCCGTCATTCTACGTTGTTCGCCTGCTCGCGAAGTTTCTCAACTTCAGTCTTGATTTCAATTGCCGCATCGCAAATCGAAAGCTCTGCCGATTTTGACAGGATCGTGTTTGCCTCGCGGTTGGTTTCCTGCAATAGGAAATCCAGCTTTTTGCCGATCTCGCCGTCGCCCGATAGCAGTTCGCGCAGTTGGACAATGTGACTTTTCAATCGCGTGATCTCTTCGGTAATGTCGCTGCGTTCGGCCAGGTAGGCAATTTCCTGCGCCAAACGAGTTTCATCAATCGTGGTCTTTTCCAACAGTTCAGTCACGCGCTTGCGCAGCTTTTCGCGGTAAGCGTCCACAATGCCAAGCGCGCCGGATTCGATTGTCGCAAGCCGCTTTTCAATTCGTTCAACGCGCGCCAGCAATTCTTTCTGCAATTCGTGCCCTTCGACCGCGCGCATTGCCACCAGGCTGGTGAGAGCCTGCAATAGGGCCGTTTCGACGCCCTGTACGACGGCATCGCTCAGAGTGTTGCTGGTCGTCTTCGGCAACATCACATTTGGCAGCCGCGTAATCGTGGCCAGATCTGCATCTCCCGCCAATCCAAATTCTTCGCGCATAACTCGCAATGCTTCCAGATAGCCGCGAATCAGCGGGCGATTCAGTTCATACGTCGAATCAGCAGCCTGCGAAAAACTGATTGTCATGTCCACCCGCCCGCGCGCGAGCGCTGCCTGAATCCGTTTTTTGAGCGCGATTTCCAGCGAGGCCAAATCCTGCGGCGCGCGCCAGTGAATATCCAGATTGCGATTGTTGACCGAACGCAGATCAACCGTCACGGTAAATGTCTCGCCGCTGGCCGTGCCTTGTCCGTATCCCGTCATGCTTTTGAGCATTTTCTCTCCGGTGGTTGGTAGTTGGTGGCTGGTTGGTGGTTGGTGGTTGGCAACTCGGTTCAACCAACCACCGACAACCAGCCACCAACCACCTCTTCCTCAGCAAACTGCAATTCGTAAAGCCGCCGGTAAATCCCGCCGCGCGCAAGTAATTCCTGATGAGTGCCTATTTCGGCAATACGCCCTGCATCCATCACGATGATGCGGTCGGCGCGGCGAATGGTCGACAGGCGGTGTGCGATCACGATGGTTGTGCGGCCAGTCATCAGGTTGTTTAGCGCCTGCTGCACCAGCATTTCGCTTTCGGTGTCGAGCGCGCTAGTGGCTTCGTCCAGAATCAGAATCGGCGCATCTTTCAAGATCGCCCGGGCAATGGCAATGCGTTGACGCTGTCCGCCTGAAAGGATTAAGCCGCGTTCGCCAACCACCGTATCATAACCATCAGGCAATTTGCTGATAAACTCATCGGCCAACGCCGCGCCGGTTGCCGTCCTGATTGCATCATCGCTGTCGTTGCGCCCATAAGCGCCATAAGCAATGTTCGTCCGCACCGTGTCATTAAACAAATGTACTTCCTGAGTGACGACGGCGATCTGCCGCCGCAAACTTGCCAGCTTCACGTCCCGCACGTCGTGCCCGTCAATCAGCACCTTGCCCGCAGTGACATCGTAAAAGCGCGGAATCAGATTCATCAGCGTGCTTTTGCCCGCGCCGCTTTGTCCGACGACGGCAATCATCTCGCCCGCGCGGACACTGAATGAAACATTCCGCAATACCGGCAGGTTGAAGCCCGCGCCGTAACTGAATGAAACATTTCTGAATTCAATCTCGCGCGCAAAGCGTTCCAGTTCGACAGCGTTCGGTTTGTCACGCATCTCCATCTGTTCGTCCATCACCTGGAAGATGCGCGCGGATGAAGCCAGGCCTTGCTGCAAGTCATGCTGCAAACGGCTTAGGCGGCGGATCGGGTCATAGGCTTTGAACATGGCCACCAGAAACATTGCAAAGCCGCCCAGCGTCATCTGCCCAATACTGATGCTGCGTTGCGCATAAATCAGCATTCCGGCAACAGCGACGATGCCCAGCGTCTCCAGCACAATCGGCGATAGAAAGTAGATGCGCATCGCGCGCATCTGATCGCCCATCTGTTTGCGCGCCACATCGCGGAACCGCCCGCTTTCGTACGCTTCCATCCCGAACGCTTTGACCACGCGCTGTGACGAGATGGCTTCCTGCGCCGCATCCAGCATCTCGGCGCCGCTCTGCTGCCGCGAATTAACATAGCGCCGCAGCTTCCGGTTAAAGCTGGTTGTCAGATACGCGACCGGCGGCGCCAGCAGCAAAATCATTGACGACAATCGCCAATTCACATTGAACAGCAGCGCCAGATAGACCACCAGACTGACTGATTCGCGTAAGCAGTCCCGCAGCGTGTCTGACACTGCGCGTTCGACCAATGCGGCATCGCTCATCAAATGCGCGGTTAATTCATTGGTCGGACGTTTTGCAAAGAACGAAGCCGGTTGGCGGATGATGTGATCGTAAAGCGCCGAACGAACATCGGCGATCACGCTCTGGCCGATATAGCTCATCGAATAAGATGAAAAGTATTCGGCCACGCCCTTTGCCAGCGTGAGGCCGACCAGCAGGAAAGCGATAACCTGCAAATCCGTTGGCATGCCAAACGGCAGAAACTTCAGCAGTGACGGGCCAGCCTTTCCGGCTGACAACTTATCAAAGATTGGTCCCAACAACAGGATCGTCCCGCCTTCCAGCAAGCCTGTTACGATCATCAAAACAATAGAGATTGCAAAGATGATGCGGTAGGGCCTGAGGTAACGGAGCAGTCGAAAGAGTTCTGTCATGCGTGATGAGCGTTGATCGCTTGTCTGAATGGGAAGCGATTGGATTGCGCGCTTTTGACCCATCCCCGAAAGGCGTGGATTATAGGGGGTGCTGAAAAACGGCGTCAAGCTTGGCTTTCAACGCTTTAGAATTACTGGCCCAGGGTTTTGCCGCAATGTCCACTCAAAAGACAACTGAACCAGTTGAAGGAAAGGATTATTATTGCGAGGGCGAATACATTGTCTTTACGCGTGAATTTCACCTGAAACGCGGCCAATGCTGCGGATCGAACTGTCGCCATTGCCCATATCAGCCCCGCTGGACAAAAGGCGCAACCCTGATTGCGGCCCAAATTGTGGTGAAGACAACCAATCATTCACCGGCTTAACCTGCCGCTTGCGCGTGCTGATCGCATGCCTTCTGCAATGCCTCGTCAACTTTTGGTGCGATGGCCGCCTCAGCCTTCTTACAAACCATCGCCAATTCGCCGACGATCAATTGGCGCGCGCGTTCCAGCATCTGCTTCTCGCGGAATGAAAGCGGCTTGATTTGGTTTAGGTAGGTCAAAGTTTTCAGCATCTCGGCCACCGCGAACGGATCGCCGCTGCGCATCGCTTCGGAAAACTCTTTGAAACGATCCTTCCAATCCTTGGCTGGCGCGGCAAAATCTTCTCCCAGTATGGCCAGCAGCTCGTCACACTTGCTGCGAGTGATGGGACGTCGCAGCCCGATCCCTTCCGCATTACGCGTCGGGACCATAACCAGCGAATTGTTCGTATGTAACCGCAACAGGTAAAACTCCTGCGGCTCTCCGTTAATCTGGCGAGATTCGATCTGTTCGACGATGCCGATGCCCTGCGATGGATAAACGATCTTCTGCCCGACTTTGAAGACCACTTGTTGTCCTCCTTATTTTTTCAATGACGCCACGGCGGCGATGTGGGGAAGACCATCTTGGCGTTGATTTGTGAGACCTGACGGCAGTCTAACACCCGTCTGTTAAAAGCGCCAAAGTTAGAGCAGAGTGGTTAGGGCAAGCCCTTTTTGACCTGTCTGGGTTTTCGTTGGATACTTCCGCGCGTTTCCCACACAAAATCCGCTTTCAACGTTCATAACAACGATGGAGATTTAAGTCATGGCTGATCCGATTCTTATCGCCAAGGACACCGAAGAAATATACTTGCTGCCTAAGATGGCCAATCGCCATGGCTTGATAGCGGGCGCAACCGGCACGGGCAAAAGCGTCACTTTACGCGTAATGGCCGAAGCGTTTAGCAAAATGGGCATTCCGGTTTTTATGGCTGATGTCAAAGGCGATCTGGCAGGCATCTGTCAGGCAGGCGGCGACAACACAAAAGTTACCGAACGTATCACGCAATTAGCCTTGAGCGATTTCGCCTACACGGCATTCCCGGTCATGTTCTGGGATGTGTTCGGCGAACAGGGCCATCCTCTGCGCACGACCATCTCAGAGATGGGGCCGCTGCTGCTGACGCGCATCCTGAATTTGAACGACACACAGGGAGGCGTGCTGTCGCTGGTCTTCAAGGTCGCGGACGACAATGGGCTGCTGCTGCTCGACCTGAAAGATCTGCGCGCCATGCTGCAATTTGTCGCCGACAATGCAAAGTCGCTGATGACGCAATACGGCAACGTCTCGGCGGCCAGCGTTGGCGCGATTCAGCGGCGCTTGCTGGAGATTGAACAACAGGGCGGCGATAAATTTTTCGGCGAACCCGCGCTGGATATGGACGACATGATGCAGACTGGTGATCAGGGCTACGGTTACATCAACATCATGGCCGCCGACAAGTTGATGCAATCGCCGAAGCTTTACGCGACATTCCTGTTATGGATGCTGTCGGAGTTGTACGAGAAGCTGCCTGAGGTCGGCGATCTGGACAAACCGAAGATGGTCTTCTTCTTCGATGAGGCGCACCTGTTGTTTGACGACGCGCCGTCAGTGTTACTTCAAAAGATCGAACAGGTCGTGCGCTTGATCCGATCGAAAGGCATTGGCGTCTATTTTTGCAGCCAGAACCCGTTGGACATTCCTGACGTTGTGCTTGGACAGCTTGGCAATCGTGTCCAGCATGCTCTGCGCGCCTACACGCCGCGCGATCAAAAAGCCGTCAAGGCCGCCGCAACCACCTTTCGCCAGAATCCCGACATCAATGTTGAAGCGGCGATTACCGAACTCGGCGTCGGCGAAGCGTTGGTTTCTATGCTGGACGAAAAAGGAACGCCGGGCATTGTGCGCCGTGCGTTTATCCTTCCGCCGCATAGCAAGCTTGGCGCGATCACGCCAGATCAACGGCAAAGGGTAATTCAATCTTCGATCATCGCCGGGCATTACGAAAATGCCGTGGATCGCGAATCGGCCTATGAAAGGTTGAAAGAGAAAGCAGGACAGGCCGCTGCGACTTTGCAGCAACAAAGTGACGCAGCAAAACCATCAGCGCCTTCGCCGATGATGAAGGAAGCGACCCACGTTCTGGGCGCATTCGCCACCAGCGCCGCACGCGCTGTGGGCAGTTCGCTGGGACGGCAGATCATTCGGGGAGTGCTTGGTTCAATCTTCGGCGGGTCAACCAGCAGAAGGCGATAAGCCAATAGAAGGTATAGACAGGATGGGCCGACCTGGCAACTCGGCCCACCCACATTTTAGCAATCCGCTTCAATCGGCATGGAGTTGATTGGATCGTTGCCTGTCAGCCTGGATGTTAGACGCAACCGGGAAACCATCACCCCTGCAACGATCAAGACCGCGCCGATGGCACCCCACAAACTCAGCTTCTCGCCAAATTTGATGTAAGCGTAAACTGCTGCGGTCACCGGTTCCAGCGCATAAAACAGCACGGCATGCGTGGGATTGACTCGGCCCTGTGCCCACGTCTGCACCAACGCCGCGACAAAAGTAACCATCACAGCCATATACAGTATCTGTCGCAGGAAGTGGGCATCCACCGGATTGGGCCGTGTCTCCATCCCCATCGTTCGCAACGTCAAGTAAACACCGATTGACAGTACCGCGACGGTAATAACCTGCATTGCCGCCAGCGTTCGCACGTCACCGTCCGTGGCAAACGCGCTGGTCGCCACGATATGGGCCGCCCAGGCCATAGCCGCCAGAAACACCAGCATGTCACCCCAATTAATCCCCTGGCCGCCGTGCGGAAAGCTGAGCAACGTAAAGCCGGCAATCGCGATGACAAGTCCGGCGATATGGTCTTGTGTAGGCTGCACGCGAAACAAGACGTAGCTCAACAATGGCGTGAAGACCAGATACAGGCCGGTGATAAAACCCGCTTTTGAAGCTTGCGTGAAGTTTAGGCCAAGAACGTAAAAGGCGATGCCGGTGAAGCTGAGCAGGCCGAGCATAATGCCCTGCTTGATCTTTCGCCGATTGCTGCGTCGCAGATGCCCTGCGAAGAATAGCGCAAAACATAATGCCGCAATGCCGAAACGCACGCTGGTGTAAAAGGCGGGAGAATGCGACGCCAAAATCTCTTTGGTTATGACGTGCGATGTGCCCCACATCAGCGCCAGCGCGATTAGCGATGCATCCGATTGCCAGCCCGCCTTAGGCGGGTTCACCGCATAATTTGTTTTTGTAGTGCTCATGATTTGTTTTACAGAGTGAAAGGCGCCCGCAAGATAGAGGAGCCATTTTCACGCTGCAAGCCGTCCGTTCCGCAGGCGCCTGATCATTGTACCGATGGTGTCACAACTGGCGCGGGCATAGCGGCGGCCGAACTATCTCCACTGAAGTAAGGCTGCACTGCCACTGGCTGTCCAACGCTGCCCAGAGCGGTTTCCAGCAGTTGCCGGACTGAGATAATGGCTTGATCCCTGGCCATCTTCATAATCTCCGGCGATTGTCCCATCTTTTCGATTTCGGGGCGGATCATCTTTTCGGTTGTGTCTTCCAGTTGATTACCGGTCAGCGATTCAGAGCGCAGAAAATCTATGCTGCGGATGATCTCGGCTTTCGCCAGGTCAGGATCAATCGAAAGGATTTTGACTTCAGGCAGCGGCACGCGCAGCACTCGCCGCTGCTCGTCGTATTCCAGCTTGCCGCTGTCAATCTCGTTCAGATTGACGGCGTAATTGATCGTTGCCGGAACGATGCGGATGATTTCGGCGTTGCCGTACCATGCTTCATCGCGCTGCCGCACGATAGCCTGCACGTAGGCGCGCGTAGTGACCAGGCTGTTGTCGCGTTCGACGCGCTGCAAGGTAATGCGCGCCGTCTTTACAATCTTATCTTCCGGCCAAAATAGATCGCCGATGCTTTTGCGCGTGTAAAGCATTCCAGCCAGCCCAAGCGCCGCAATCATTGCGATGATGCTGACCACCGCAATCAGCTTCCATAGTTTTGCGGTGATTGGTCTTCGTGGTTCGATAATATTCTCTGATGTTTCATTCATGATCGCCTCTCAATTGGCCCAATTCGCGGGCAAAAGGGTTGCTATTCTGCCATCCCGTGTGACCCGTCTGTCTGAAATGCTCCAGCCGCCTGATGGCGATCTCGCAAAAGATCGGATCAATATCCATCGTCCGGCAAATGCGTCCGGCCATTTCCGCCGCCAGCAAAGTCGTTCCCGAATGCGCAAAGAAGTCCAAGACCAGATCGCCCGGCGACGAACTGGCTTCAACAATTCGCCGGATCGCCTTCAACGGCTTTTGCGCGTAACAGCCATTGACGTTTTCTTCCATTCTATAAAAGACCTGTTGCACATCAATCCAGACATTCCCGGCGCGCAAAGTTTCAGCGCGCCCGCGCGTGGTGTTCTCCGTCATTTCGTCACCGACCTGTTTGTAATACCCGCGAACAGCTTTAGGCAGATCAGTGTACTGCGGCGTAAATTTCGGCGCGCCCTTGATGTAGTAAAGCAATTCCTGCCGCACGCTCATCCAATTTTTCTGAGTGCCGTACCCACGTTGATTACGCACCGTGATCAAGCTGCGCGAACGAAAGCCCGTGTCGCGCATCATCAGCATTAGTTCTGGCAACGGCGCGAATTGCGCCCGCTGATCCGCGCCAACCCATAGATACAAGCTGCTATCAGCGGCCATCACGCCTTCCGTATTTTCAACCACTGCCCGGCACCAGGCGATGAACTCATCCACCTTCCGCTGTTCGAAGGCGATGAAGTTGTACGGCAGATCGTGAATGCTCAGGGCCGCTCGCAGCCTTCCGCACAGCTTCGACACGTCCGTACGAGACGTTGCATCCAGGCAGCCGATGCGATGACCGATTTGCCGGTCAATCCAGACGTCGCCCGGCTGGAGTCGGCAGCAGGCCAGCAGCCTCTGCCTGAGCTTTTCATCGCGGTCAAGCCGTGCCAATGGATGTTTGAGCATAAGAGTTTTGCGGCGAGAGTCTAAATCGAATGGCGGCGGATTGGTACAGCGACGAAGTCCAGTGGATAGAAAGTAACTTGTGCGGCGCTTCTATAGGGGCGGCACATCAAGATACGG